>DZAL01000100.1 GCA_022729575.1 Thiomargarita sp. | reverse complement strand
TTTTCAGATACACCGTGCCAGCCCGATATATAGAATCGGTACCGCTAATCAGTTTCCAGTTGATACACTATATAGACTAGACGATAAAATCGAAAAAGCAAGCGGTTAGTTCAAATTTAACAATTTGAGTATTGTGTTGGGGTACAAATGGATGTATACTATATGGATAATTATGGAAATGATAAGCCATACTTATCAGACGTAACATATCTCGATCACGATTTCGCACACTTAAGTGATAACACACACTATTTTTAGAACTCGATGTTCAATTTATCAGACACCACCTTGGAGGTCATTTTCAATGAATCGTTATTTTCCTCTCCATCCCACGGGATACTGGCTGACATTTTTATTTTGGCTTCTAATGACGACTGCGGTCTTTGCTAATTCATTACAAGTTATGGAAGTGACAGAGCGCACTTTTGACAATAGTCCAGCCCTGGCAATAGTATTTTCTGAACCCTTAGACCCCATTCAACGTTATGATGCCTTCTTAACGGTAAACACGGAGCAACAAAGCCAGGTGGAGGGCGCGTGGGTAGTAGGAGATAATCCGCATATTTTATTTTTTCCAGATGTGTTGCCAGAAACTAAATATACCGTGACCATTCTGGCGGGATTACCGGCCGCCAGTGGTAACAAATTACTTGACTTGGTCTCTAAAACCATGTCGTCGCAACCTTTAGCTCCAGCTTTTGGTTTCGCCAGTCAAGGCTTGATTTTACCAGCCGAATTAACCAGCGGCTTGCCCATTATTACCGTCAATGTGGATGCCGTCGATTTAGAATTTTTCCGCGTCCCCCTTGACCAGATGACCAATTTCCTTGACGGTATCTCACGTAGCTCCAGCAAATCCTATTGGGAATTAGATGAACTAAATGAATTTGCGCAGAGTGTTTACTTAGGACGTTTTAATACCAATGCTAAACCCAATAAACGCACAGTCAGTCATCTCCCCGTTGAAGATATTACCGAATTAAAAGCCCCTGGTTTATATGTTGCGGTAATGAAACAGCCAGGGCAGTTTGACAATAACTATCAAATGGCCTATTTTTTTGTCAGTGACATTGGACTTCATGCACGTCGTTATGGCCAACGTTTCGAAGTCTATGCCGCTTCATTACGCACCGGTCAACCTCTGCCTAAAGTAGAATTGACGCTGTATACTCAAGCCACGGAGCGAGTCAAACATGGTATTTTGGCCAAAGCGTTTACCGATGCCCAAGGTCGAACCTACTTTGAAACGTTGCCCGAAACAGTTAAATTGCTAACGGCTCAATTGAATAATCATCTATCATTCCTTTTCTTAGATGACCCCGCGTTAGATTTATCGGAATTTAATATTAGTGGGCTACGGGCTCAAGCAGTGGAAATTTTTATGTATGGACCCAGAAATATTTATCGACCTGGCGAAACCGTTTATGTCTCGGCTTTATTGCGAAATGAAGACGGTCGTACACTCATTGCGCCTCCTTTACATGCTAAATTAAAACGGCCAGATGGGCGCGAGATTCAAACTTGGGTTTGGCAGTCACAAACTTTGGGGTATTATGCGAAAACGTTTGATTTACCAAAAGATGCTCAAACCGGTCAATGGTGGTTAGAAGCATATACCGATCCTAACGATTCTACACCCACTCAAGTTTATCACTTCCAAGTGGAAGAGTTTTTACCAGAGCGCATGAAATTAACTTTAAGTAGTCCGTCTGACTACTTGAAACCGCAACAAGAATTAGAAGTGCAAGTCGCTGGTTTATACTTATATGGTGCGCCCGCGGTCAATAATCGTTTCACGGCAACTTTACAGATTCGACCGCATCGCCATCCACTTGACACTTTACCTGAATTTTACTTCGGGCGTGAAGATGGCTATCGTGATTATCGAGAAGATTTTATTGACGAGACTTTGGACGAGACCGGTCAATTTCAAATTAAAACGCAACCGGTAGAAAAACCGGCGGATCTCACGGCTCCCTTAGAAGTAAAAACCGTGGTCAGTCTCTTTGAAACCGGTGGCCGACCGGTCACTCGTGCCATTCAACGCACGCTCTGGCCCGCTTCAGCTTTAATTGGCCTTCGCCCACTCTTTAAAGTTGAAGAAGGTGATACGGCCGGTGCGGGAATACCCCAGGCCGGCAATGTTCAATTTGAGGTGATTAAAATCAATCGTGAGGGCCAATTACTAGCGGCCTCAGAATTAGCCGTGCAATTAATCCGGGAAGACCGCGATTATTATTGGCATTTCAACAACGGCGCCTGGCAAATGGATTACCGCGAAGCCGAATATCCAGAGCAACGTTTGAACTTAAATCTTACAACGGCCCAACGTACTCTACTCACGGTGCCGGTCAATAATTATGGTCGTTATCGCTTAGAAGTTTTGGATCCAGCAACGAAATTAACCACCATGTTGCGTTTTAATACTTGGGGCTGGTATGGAGATGAAGACACTCAAGGTGCCGCTCGACCGGATAAAGTGATGTTACACTTAGATAAACCGGCATATCGTGCGGGGGAGACTATTCAATTGAAAGTTTTACCTCCTCATGCGGGCGAAGGTCTCATTATGGTAGAAACTCGTGAAAAACCGTTATGGTCCAGTCAGCAGTCGATTCCAGCCGAAGGGGCGATTATTCAAATTCCTGTGGCCAAGGAATGGCAACAACATGACTTATATATCAGTGCGCTCGTGTTACGCCAGGGGCAGTCAAAATTTGCGGCCCCCGTAATGACACCTAATCGCGCTTTGGGACTAATTCACTTGCCGTTAGATCGCAGTGATCGGCAATTGCAAATACAATTACAGACATCGACCAAGATTCAGCCGGAAACCCTCTTGCCGGTGAAAGTCAAGGTCGACAATTTACCGGCGCATTCGCTGGCCATGGTGACCATAGCCGCTGTGGATGTCGGAATTTTAAATCTGACTAACTTTGTCACCCCGGATCCCTATCATCACTTTTTCGCTCCACGGAGTTATCAAGTTGATATGTATGACCTTTATGGTCAGGTAATTGAGAATTTGGCGGGAGTTCGAGCCAAATTGCGATTTGGTGGAGATGCCGCACTGGCAGGAGGAAAACGACCAGATGCTAAAATCAAAATTGTTTCCTTATTTACCGGGCCCGTGACCTTAAATGACCAAGGTGAGGCCGAAATTACCTTAGCTATTCCTGACTTCAACGGTCGGTTGCGAATCATGGCCGTCGCCTTCAGTGAAGATCGCTTTGCTGCGGCCGAAACTGAAGTTACCGTGGTGGCCCCGATCGTCACGGAAATTTCTACTCCTCGTTTCCTGGCCACTGGCGATAAATCTTTACTCAGTTTGGACGTACATAATCTCAGTGGCAAAACTCAATCCTTCCAGTTAACCGTATCTGCTACGCCACCGTTAGTTTTGGATGAGTTGGCCATCCCCATCACACTCAATGACCAACAGAAAAATACCTTACGCGTGCCCTTGCGTGGAGGAGATGAATTTGGCGTGGGACAAATTAACTTAGCCTTGCAGGGACCAGAGATTACATTGCAACGACATTGGGAATTGGGCGTAAGACCACCTTATGCCGGTGAGCGCATCGTGTTACGAGAGACCTTAACACCGGGGCAATTGGTGAGTATTGACCAGCATTTAGCTGATCACTTGATGCCCAAAACGGTGATGGTTGATGCACTGATTTCGACTAAGCCACCGTTGAATGTACGTAGTGCGTTTCAATTTTTATTGCAATATCCTTATGGTTGTTTAGAACAAACTACCAGCAGTGCTTATCCCTTGCTTTATGTCACGGAAGCAATCGCCAAGCGGTTGGAAATTAGTCCCTTATCGAACCAGGAACGTCAAAAACGCTTAGAGGTGGCATTTACACGGTTAGCCACGATGCAAAAAGCCAATGGTGGGTTTGGGCTGTGGAGTAGTCAAGATTCGGAGGAAAATTGGTTAACCCCTTACGTACTCAACTTTTTGTTAGATGCGAAAGCCCAAGGTTTTGCCATTCCAGAATCAATGTTAGAACGAGGAGTGAAACGGTTATTAGAGCAATTGCAGGCTACCTTGGAAAATAATTTTGCCATCAACTATCAAGACCGCCGTCAAGACAAATCGGCAATGTTGGCAGCTAAAGCTTTTGCGGCTTATGTCCTGGCTCGTCTAAATCGCGCTCCATTGGGCACTTTACGTACCTTGTATGAGCAACAATTGACTCTGGCGAACTCGCCACTCCCAATGATACACTTGGGGCTGGCTTTGTATTTACAAGGCGACCAACCACGCGGATTGAAAGCGTTGGAACAAGCATTGAAACAACCTTATGAAACTACCTCTGGTTATCATGGCGACTATGGCAGTGCCTTACGTGACCTGACTTTGCTCTTATATTTATTACATAAACACCAAATCCAAGCCTTCGCTAAAGGAGAGTTATGGAAAGGACTGAATCAACTATTACCAGAGTATCACTGGTTCAGCACTCAAGAACGTAACGCTCTATTTTTGCTAGGATTAGCCATGCTATCTAACTCTGCTACCGAGGAGCGATTATTGCAACTCCAGTTAGGTAGTCAATCACAAACTGTGCGCTTCCAAGACCATTGGCAACGTCGTTTCACGTTAGCCGAATTGCAAACGGGTATTCAATGGCAAGCGCCAGATAACCTTTACCTAGAATTAGAAGTCACCGGCTATCCAGCGCAACTACCAGTAGAGGACCAAAGTCAAGTCAAGCTCGAACGGAGTTTCTACACCCTGGATGGTAATCCCATTGAAGACCGACCGTTAGAAGTAGGAGAATTGCTATTAGCTTTTATCTCATTGCGTAGTGAAAATAATAATATTGACAATGGGTTATTAGTCGATTTTCTCCCTGCCGGTTTGGAGATAGAAAACCCTAATCTGCTTCATTCGCAAAACCTGGAAGAGTTTGAAGTGGCAGGGGTGAAGTTGCAAGAAGCCATGAAACAGGAGGCGAAAAATCTTAAGCATCAAGAATATCGTGATGACCGTTTTCTCACGGCTTTGCGGTTGCCGAAAAATCATACAGTCCGCTTATTCTATCTAGTACGGGTGGTGACCCCTGGCACTTATTTATTACCTCCACCCTCGTTTGAGGATATGTACCGACCGGCGATTCGCGCTGTGGGTGCGGGGGGAGGTCTTTTGCGGATAGAAGGACATCGTTAATGACATAAGTACTAAAGCAGAAATTCGGCGGTATTTTCCCTCACCCCCGGCCCCTCTCCCAAAGGGAGAGGGGCGAAAGAAAATACGAAAAAATTTCTGCTTCAGTACTTGGTGTCTCGACGACCTGCAAGGTTTCGCACTACCCTAATTGATGTTGACTCACTTACCTTACTCCCAACCACCCCCAACCCCTCCTTGGAAAGGAGGGGAGTATGCACCACCTAAGTTGCAGAGTTAACTCCCCTCCTTTCCAAGGAGGGGTTGGGGGTGGTTGGACGTAAAATGAATTACTCAAACTATTTGGAGACTCCACTGATGGATCCTTTAGACCGAATCAAACAACAAGTAGAAACTAACCCTATTATCATCTACATGAAAGGCACGCCTCAATTGCCGCAATGTGGCTACTCCAGCCGTGCTGCCAAAGCATTGCAAGAATGCGGTGTCGATTTTGCCTATATCAATGTGTTAACTGATCCAGAAATTTTTCAGCATCTGCCGCGTTATGCTGACTGGCCAACCTTTCCGCAAATTTATATCAATGGTGAATTAATCGGCGGTTGTGATATTACTTTGGAATTACATAAAAAAGGCGAATTGAAGCCGATGTTGGAACAGGCGGTGAAGAAGTAACGCCAATGGTTTAGAGTCAGATTTTCCAATTTTAACGGAATAAATTCCGTATTCCAACGACCGTGAGGATTTGGTTTTGGAGTCCGGAATTTATTCCGTCTTAATTTTTTTAGAACCATCATGATCAATAATATATCCTTTTCCACTCATAGTATGATTTGTCCGGATTCGCAAGGTAGCCATACCCTGGCCTATACCGAATGGGGAGAGCCTGATAATTCTAAGGTGCTCATTTGTTTACATGGATTAACGCGAAATGGACGAGATTTTGATACCTTGGCCAGTGTGTTAAGTACCGATTATCGAGTCTTGTGTATCGATATTGCTGGCAGAGGTCAAAGCGATTGGTTAAGTCAGCCAGAGAATTATACTTATGAAACGTATGTGACTGATATGTTAGTACTGTTAGAGCATCTGCATTTGACCAAAATTGATTTAGTGGGTACCTCGATGGGAGGATTGATTGGAATGTTTTTAGCGGCGCGGCCGGCTTCGCCAATCAGCAAATTGGTGATAAATGATATTGGTGCCTTGGTTCCGAAAACTGGGTTGCAACGTATCGCTAAATATTTGAATCAACCTCGGCCACAGTTTGCGACTTTGCAGGAAGTGGAGAAATATTGTCGTATTGTACACATGCTGTTTGGGAATTTAACTAATGTCCAGTGGCAACATTTGGCTAAACATAGTGTTAAAGCGGTAACAGGAGGAGGTTATCGGTTACGTTATGATCCAGCTATTGCTATACCATTTAAAGGCGAGTTAGAGGATATTGATTTGTGGTCCATTTGGGAACAAGTACGGTGTCCAGTGTTAGTTTTGCATGGAGAAAAATCGGATTTGCTGTCTCCCCAAATAATTCAGAAAATGCAAGCGAAACATCCATTAACCCAAACCGTAACTTTTCCAGAAGTGGGACATGCGCCGCCATTAATGAGTGAGGAGCAGATTGCAGTGGTAAAGTCATGGTTGTTGGGTTAACCGGGTAATGTGTTAAATTTGACAACTTTTTGAAAGTTTTATCTCGTTCCCACGCGCCAGCGTGGGAACGAGAAGAAAATTGACAACTTAAATTTGACAACTTTTTGAAAGTTGTCAATTTTTTTGCTCCACTACCCTCATCGCCCCCATTAACCCATCAATTTGATTCTCCTCATTTAACAAGGCGGCAAACTGTGCCTGTAGCCAATAAATTTCCCCTGACATTAATTGTAGCCGGAATTTTGCGTTAAACGCTTGCGCGGTGGTGACCACATTCTGCCACCGCATTTGAATTTGTTCACGGTCCTCGGGATGGATTAGTTGCCACCAAGTCGTCGTTGCTCCCTGAATTTGGTCCGCACTTAAACCAAATTGCTGTTGCCAGTATTGATTGGCATAAATGATATTTCCCTGAGCATCCGTTTGAAAAATGGCCTGTGGTGTCCAACTAGCCAATAACCGGAAACGTTCTTCACTTACTTGCAAAGTGTTTCTCAAACGTTGCCGTTGCATTATTAATACCTGTGTTTGCAAATGAGTACGCACTCGCATACACACTTCTTCTTGACGAAATGGTTTGCCAATGTAGTCCACTGCGCCGATCCGGAAACTTTCGATTAAACTTTCAACGTCGGTCTTCGCCGTAATAAAAATCACCGGTACTTTCTCAGTCACAGGGTCTTGCTTTAAGCGTCGACAGGTTTCAAAACCATCTATTCCTGGTGGCATCATTACATCCAACAAAATGAGGTCTGGTAAAGAACGTGCGGCTATGTGCAACGCTTTTTCCCCACTGTTAGCAAACGAGAGTTTATAGCCTTCTGGCATCAAAATTTTGCGTAATACATCAATATTGGCTGGGGTGTCATCTACCATTAAGACTTTGGCATTAGTCACATCAATCACATCACTTATGTCGCTCATCGATTTGTTGATTCCTGTCGGTCATCATTATTAGAGAAAACTAATCACTCACTGTCAGTTGTCACCGTTACCTGTTGCAACGTCTCTAAAATTTGGTCAATATCATAGCCCCTTAAATATTCTAACAAGATTTGTGCTAACTGTTGTTGTTCCGTCTCTCCTTGTTGCATTTCGGTTAAAATTTGTTCTAATTCAGTGAGTTCATTGAGTTCGGCGGCTTCCTGCAACTGATGGTATAAGGCGGAAGGTAACTGAATTTTAGTCAAATCCAAGGGCACCGTTTTTAGCTCCTCTACGGTCGTGGGAAGACTTTCATATTCAAATTCCACTTTTAAAAACTTCACTAAACAATCATAGACTTCTTCAAACCGAAACGGTTTAGAAATAAAATCATTAAAACCATCCTCTAACATTTGTTTACTTTGATGACGCAAGGTCGAAGCGGAAATCGCCACGCAAGGCAATTGTGCTTCGGCAAATTCTTGACGAATACACTGCAAAGCTTCGGTACCGCCCATGACTGGCATTCGAATGTCCATAAAGACAATATCAGACAACTGTTTATGCAATGAGTTGACAGCTTCTTGTCCATTGATAGCTTCTAGGACCTCTACGCCAACATCATTCAGCATTCGCGATAAAATATCACGATTTTCCTTCACATCGTCCACCACTAACGCTTTGACCTGATAACCCGCGGCCAACCGTAAAATTTGAGCCCGAGTGTTCGGATGAGTAATCTCACCATGGCCAGCAGGTAAGGGGAGTTCTACACTAAAACAAGAACCTGTTCCAAGCTCCGAGTTTACGTTAATTCGGCCTTGCATGAGTTCAACTTGTCGTTTGGTAATAGCCAAACCTAAACCAGTGCCGCCCTTATCAAAACCGGCTTTTTCTTGCTGAAACGGTTCAAAAATGACGGCTTGAGCAGCCGGTGGAATACCTGGACCGGTGTCAATCGATTCGATTCGATAAATTTCTTCGGCCACTCGAATTACACGTAACACCACTTCACCGGTTTCGGTAAACTTGACTGCATTACCCAATAAGTTGATTAAAATTTGTCGTAGTTTTCCCTGGTCGGCATTAACCAATAAATGTTCACCCAAAGTGTCTTCGACGCGCCATCCTAAATTTTTTTGTTCGCAACGAATTTTGAACATGGCGGCCACACTTTTAATCAAATCATCCAAATAGAAATTTTCGGGCCGTAGCTCCATCGCTCCAGCTTCAATTTTGGAAATATCCAAAATGTCATTAATCAACCCTAACAAATGATTGCCGCTACTTTCAATAATTTGTAGTGAATCGCGTTGCTCTCTGAGCAAACCCGGATTTCTCAATAAAATTTGAGTATAGCCCAAGACCGCATTCATTGGGGTGCGAATTTCATGGCTCATATTAGCTAAAAAGACACTTTTCGCCTTATTAGCGGCCAAGGCTTGGTCACGCGCCAGTGCCAATTCGATAGTGCGTTGTCGAACTTTCTCCTCCAGATGTTCACGATACTGACTTAATTCGACGTTTCGCATTTCAATTTGAGCTAACATCTCATTAAAACCTTCTACCAAGGTTCCCAATTCATCCTTACTCAGTTGTGGCACACGCACTGAATAATTTTTATCAATGGCAATTGATTTCATTGTATTCAATAGGTTATCAATTGGATTAGTAACAATTTTTTGTAGTTTAGACGCTAACCAAAAAGCTAACCATAACGCTGCCAACATAACTATGAAAATGACGTTGGCTACCAAGATTAAACGCTGTTTAAGCTCCTTCAAATCAGATTTTATATAAACCGTGCCCATCAACTCCCCTTCAATGACAATTGGTTTAAACACATGGACATTATCGCTGACAAAAAAGTAGTTAGCGTCCACTTGACAAGAAGATGAGGAAGAGGAAGGGGGGGCAAACCATTGGCAATAATATTCATTCACATCAGAATGGTTGGACAAACTATCAGATTTAATATCCTTACGGTAGTAACTAGCGAACAATTGGTCGTCCGCAGTAAATAATAGTGCCACCATAATATTACTTTTTACCGTTAGGGAAGACAAATTTTCCTCGGCTTCCTCATGGTTTTGAAAGGTTAACATGGCTTGACTATTAATCCCTATCAATTCGGCTAAAGCGAGTAAATCGGCGACCATGCTACGACGAAATGAATATATTTCATTGACCACAAAGGCACCAGAGGACAATAGTAGCACTACCGTGCTGGTTAACAAAATAATCGCTTTGAGTTTATTTTTGATGGAAGTGTTTTGGAAAGAATACATTATTGTTATGTTCAACTGGGGTCGTAAATAGTCTCATTTGGCTCATTGTTCCACGATTTCAGCCAAAGCTAGTAATCTGGCACTGATGATTAATCCAGCTTGTTTGGCCGAATTTAAATTAATTTGTATATTAACACGATCTCCTATTTTTTGCAGATTAACGAGTCCACCTTTTTCCGCAAAAGTGTCAACGTCACTTACTGTTAGTATGGGCTGATTGTTAATAATACTCAAAATATGGGCCAACCGGTTTAATTCAGATTTATCAATAAATAAAATATGACATCGCCCCAGGCCGTTCAATTTTACATCTTTTATTACGGAAATGCTTCGTTTTTTGACTTTTTTGTTTTTGAGGAAATTGCTTGCTTCACCAAATGAGTCTATCCCGTAAAAACATATATTCAGTGGTGCCATAGCTTCTTTATCTTCTTCAGGCCATTGGACCATGCGAGCCAAATTATACAAGAAAGCGGCTTTAACTTCGTATTCACCGGCTGGGGCTTGTGCATAAAGGTTTGAAAAAGGAGTTGCTAAAACACACAAAAGGATTCCTATGATAAAATGAAAGCACAAAGATGCAGACATGAATAATAACCTCCGTCGCTAGAATGAAATTTCCTGACTGAAGTATAAATAATTTACCTTATGCACAGTTAACTCAATCACTCCCAACTTCTCCTTGGTAAGGTAGGGAGTAACACCACTGGAATCGCAGTGGATACTCTCCTCCTTTCCTTGCCAAGAAGGGACTATGAGTCAATGCCATTAAGTTAAGCCTGCCAAAGAAACCTTGAAGGTCTAAAACCAGACCTTCAAGGTTAAAACCTGACCGGGGGATTCCTTAACTTAATGGCAGTGGGACTATGAGTGGTGTGTAAGTGAGTAAATACAGTACTACCCTGGCCATAAATAAACGCCGGGCGGCGCCACTTAGTTCCGCCGCCGCCGTGTCAATAAAGATTTATTTAAGCGAATCCGTCAGTTTCATTTGATCACGACCAACATAATTGTTAAGATAACTGTTATCAGTTTAACATAAATTGGGCAATTTATCTATTTATAAACCATTGTTAAGGTAATGTAATTGGATAATTTATTTGAAGCCCCTTGGCCGCTGCGGCGTTGAAATCTTTGGGTCGGCGGCAGGAGAAGGTTTTGCGAGCTGTTTAGGTGGCTCCGGGGCGATTTCCATTGATGACTCTGCCGGAACCTGGGCCGGTATATCGACAGGTGGTACCCGGTCCACTTCCATTTCTATGGTCAAAGAAGTTAGCCAATCCTCTAAATCCTCTAAATCCTTTTCATTTAAGGAACCCACGGCTTGTTTTAAACGAATCGTGGCTAATACATAATCATACCGGGAAGTGGAATAATCGCGTTGCGCTTTGAGCAAGTCACGTTCGGCATTGAGCACATCTACCGTGGTCCGCGTCCCTACTTCAAACCCAGTTTTGACTGCTTCTAAGGCGGTCTTAGTAGAAAATAGTGCTTGTTTCAAGGCCTTGATTCGACTGATACTAGACCACAAATTTAAAAACGCCGCATGGGTTTGACGTTGCACGGACCGACGCATTTGTTCTACTTGATCCAAAGTTTGAGTGTAGCGTTGTTGTGCTTCTCGAATTCGAGACCGAATGGCGCCACCTTCATATAACAAATAATTTAATTGCACTCCAACACTATTACTCGTTTCCATATTGCCAGGCGACTCATCACCACGTAGCACTTTGTCATAACTATGTCGTCCCACCAAATCTACAGTAGGCAATTGGGTGGCCCGTTGCCGCTCAATTTCTTGTCGGGCCGTTTCCACTTCGTATCTAGCGGCTAATAATTGCGGGTTTTGAGTTAACGCGGCTTTCGTCCAAGCCCCAATTTCGGCAGGCTCTGGTCCTAGTAATGGAGCCTCTTCACTTAAGGCCGCCAACGCTTCGTGATAAATTCCCGTCAGTTCTCGCAACGCTTCCTTAGTATTATCTAATTGATTTTGCGCACTAATTTCATCGGCGACCGCCAAATCATAAGCGGCTTGTGCTTCTTGGACATCAGTAATCGCAATCAATCCCACGTTAAACCGTTGTTTAGCTTGGTCTAATTGTCGTTGAAACGCTTCTTTGGCACCACGGGCTAATTTCAAATTATCGTTACCGGCCAAGACCGCAAAGTAACGCGACGAGACTTGTTCGATCACGGATTGTTTGGTATTGAGATAACTTGCTTCGACGGCTTTAATTTGACTGTCAACTTGTTCTAGCGCAATTTCACGCTCACGATGAAATAAAGAATAAACTAAGGAGATATTATAGCCGACACTGGTATTTTCAGATCTTTTCCCAAACATCCAATTTTGGGCCCTGGAATTTTCCGCGGCACTAGCACCCACGGTGATTTGTGGGAATAAATAAGCACGGGCTTGGGGATTTTTTTCTAACACTAATAAGCGATTAGAGTTAGCAATTTTTAATTGCGGATCATGTTCTTCAGCTAATTTATAAACTTCCAACAAGGTTTCGGCTTGAAGCAGAGGACTGATTAAACAACTTAGTATTAGAAAAAGACATCTCATACGAAAATACCTAACAGTTAAAGATTTGACAACTTCCGGGAAGTTGTCAAATCTTGGGGGCCAAGAAAGTCAAAGAGTTGACAATTTTTCGAAATTTCAAAAGTTATCAAATCTCGGTTAGCGTGTTCCTCCATTACAAGCAAAATCGCTTCGAACGTGGTGCATTAATTAACGGGGGTAACCAGGTCTCAAATAAGACCTCGGTATACCATTCGGCGGCACTGACATGGTTAATGAGTTGTGCTTGCATCACAGGTCCTTCACCGACCACTGCCAAAATACATCCTCCTTCATCAATTTGTTGCTTAATATGTTCTGGCAATACTGATAATGACCCGGTAATAACAATCACATCATATTCAGTTTGCCGATTCCATCCCTGTGCCGCATCACCCACTTCCAACGACACGTTACTAATTCCCAAGGCTTTTAATTTAGCTTTGGCCGCTGTCACCAAATCTTCAAATATATCCACACTATCCACATTATTAGCCATTTTCGCCAATAATGCGGTTAAATAACCACTCCCGGTACCAATTTCTAAGACCCTGTCGTTAGGATTGACCGATAAGGCTTGCAATAAACGGGCTTCCATTTTGGGAGATAACATGACTTGGTCATGTCCCAATGGAATATTTATATCGGCAAACGCTAACTGGCGGTAATCTGTAGGTACAAATTCTTCTCGCGGTACTTGGTAGAGCAAATCTAACACCTGTTGGTTGAGAACATCCCAGGGCCGAATTTGCTGTTCAATCATGTTAGAGCGGGCGAGTTCAAAATTAAGTTCAATCATTCTAAAATTTCTCCTACAACTCAAGTTATTTTTATGGGTATTATCGTTTACAAATACTTTAAAGAATGTACCCGTTTGCTGTACTTTGTAGCATTTTGTAGCATTAATGGTACAAACCAATGAATTATTATATACTGTCACCAGTCAACACGGCTAGGGGTGCCCGTCAGGGCTGAGACAACACCCTTTGAACCTGAACCAGTTCGTACTGGCGTAGGGAAGCCCGTAACCAACGGCTTTTCTTGCGCTCAGTATTTTTTATAAATTATAGGTGATTACAATGAGCGTATTACCGCAAGATTTTTCAGGACTCTGGTTAACCCAATTGGATCCTGTTTGTTTGCAACCTTTTCCACGATCCAAAAAAATTTATGTGACAGGTAGTCGGCCTGATATTCAGGTAGCCATGCGAGAAATTACTTTATCCGATACTATCCTAAAAAATCGTCGAGAAAGCAACCCTTCCTTGACTGTTTATGATACCTCAGGCCCTTATACTGACCCTACTGTTCAAATAGACATCCGTCAAGGAGTAACTGACCTCCGTAGTGCGTGGATCAATGAGCGCAATGATACTGAAGTGTTACCAACGGTCAGTTCTCAATATGGTAAATGGCGTTTAGCAGACCCCCAATTAGTGCCACTACGATTTCCTCAATTGCGTTCACCACGCCGGGCGAAAGCGGGTTATAACGTCACCCAAATGCACTATGCTCGACAAGGTATCATTACGCCAGAAATGGAATTTGTCGCTATTCGCGAAAATCAACGCTGGCAAATGGTTCAGGATCCGGTATTATTAAAACGTCATCCTGGTCAAGCCTTTGGGGCGACGATTCCCAAGGAAATTACGCCAGAATTTGTGCGTAGTGAAATTGCCAGGGGACGAGCTATTATTCCGGCCAATATTAATCATCCGGAATTAGAGCCCATGATTATTGGGCGAAATTTTTTAGTGAAAATTAATTCCAATATCGGTAATTCTGCCACTACTTCTTCCATTGAGGAGGAAGTGGAAAAAATGGTTTGGTCTATTCGTTGGGGAGGAGATACGGTGATGGATTTGTCCACGGGTAAACATATTCATGAAACCCGCGAATGGATTTTGCGTAATTCTCCCGTGCCCATTGGCACCGTGCCCATTTACCAAGCGTTGGAAAAAGTGGAAGGTCAACCGGAGGAATTGACCTGGGAAATTTTTCGTGACACTTTAATTGAACAAGCCGAGCAAGGGGTGGATTATTTCACCATTCATGCTGGCGTTAGATTGGCATTTATTCCCTTAACGGCCTCAAGACTTACAGGTATTGTTTCGCGTGGCGGTGCCATTATGGCCAAGTGGTGTTTAGCACATCATCAAGAAAATTTTCTCTATACCCAGTTTGCCGAAATTTGCGACATTATGAAAGCCTACGATGTCGCTTTTTCCTTAGGCGATGGCTTACGGCCCGGCTCGATTGCGGATGCCAATGATGAAGCACAATTTGCCGAATTAAACACGTTAGGCGAATTAACTAAAATCGCTTGGGAGCATGAAGTACAAGTGATGATAGAAGGGCCTGGGCATGTGCCGTTACACTTAATTCGGGAGAATATGACTAAAGAATTACAAGAGTGTCAGGAAGCGCCGTTTTACACCTTGGGACCATTGATTACCGACATTTCTCCTGGTTATGACCATATTTCCTCCAGCATTGGAGCCGCCATGATCGGCTGGTATGGTTGTGCCATGCTATGCTATGTCACCCCCAAAGAGCATTTAGGTTTGCCCAATAAACATGATGTCCGAGAAGGCATTATTGCCTATAAAATTGCGGCTCATGCGGCGGATTTAGCCAAAGGTCATCCCGCGGCTCAAATTCGAGACAATGCCATATCTAAAGCTCGTTTCGAATTTCGTTGGGAGGACCAATTTAATTTAGGATTAGATCCGTTACGAGCGATAGAATTTCACGATGAAACTTTGCCTAAAGATTCAGCTAAAATCGCGCATTTTTGTTCCATGTGTGGCCCACGCTTTTGTGCGATGAAAATTACTCAAGAAGTACGCGATTATACTGCGCATGAAGAAGCTAATGAAATTACCGACATTAAGTTGACGGTGACCGAAGGACTGAAGGAGAAAGCAGAGGAATTTAAGCGACATGGCGGAGAACTTTATTGGTAACGCACGGTTAACTCAACCACCCTCAACCACTCATGGTCAAGGAGGGTATGGTCAAGGAGGGTAAGGAGGGGAGTTTTTCCTGCCAATTCAGTTGGCGCATACTTCCCGCTTGGTTAAGGAACAGTTTGGGGATGGTTATTTGATTTAGATTTGACAACTTTCGAAAAGTTGTCAAATCTTTAAGTGTAAGGGCCTAAGCCTCCCGCTCAAACATCGCCATCGACTCGACATGTCCTGTCTGCGGAAACATATCCATCACCCCCGCTTGAACTAGGCGAAATCCCTGTTGATGCACTAATTCGCCCGCATCTCGGGCCAACGTCGCCGGATGACAAGACACATAGAGCAGACGTTGAATATCTTTTAACAAGCCAGATTGAATAATTTCTAACGCCCCACTTCTAGGTGGATCGAGTAGCACTTTGTCATAAGATTGTTGCCGCCAAGACGATTCCAAATTGGGCGTGGCGAGATTGGCAACATGATAGTTAATATTATTGATACCTTGACGATGCGCGTTGAAAGCGGCGCGTTGCAATAAACTGGCATCACCTTCTATTCCCACCACTTGCTTGACCCGCTTGGCCAAAGGTAAGGTAAAATTGCCTAAACCACAGAATAAATCTAAGACCGTCTCCTCTGCTTGCAGGTCTAACCAGGACAGGGCTTGTGGCACCATCTGCTGATTAATTTCGCTGTTAACTTGGGTGAAGTCTTGAGGCGCAAAGCGCAGGCTAACGTCTTCAGTGGGTAAATAATATTCTAAACTGGCCACCGGTAAATCCACCGGCCATAACGGAATAATACTGCTAGGCCCCGCCGGCTGTAGATAAACATAAAAATTATGCTGACGCGCAAAGTCACTGAGAAGTTGTCGATCTCTCTCCGTTAATTGAACTAAATGGCGAAAAATTAATGCCGGATGACTATCGTCGATCGCGACTTCTAATTGCGCAATTTGTTCACGAGTATCTAGTTGATTGATTAACTCACGCAAGTCTAATAATCGTAGACCAATACTAGAATGCAACACTTCACAACGAGTTAAATCGGCTAACCAACCGCTCTGATGTTCGCGAAAACCCACCAACACCGTGCCTTTTTTGGAGACGTAGCGCACCCCTAAACGAGCTTTACGACGATAGCCGTACTCTAATCCCCGGAGCGGTGGCATGACTTGGGCTGGTTGCACTTTGCCAATATGTTCAAATTGTTCCAATAAAAACGCTTGTTTCAACTGAATTTGCGCTTCGGCCGTGAGGTGCTGGAGACTACAACCGCCACACACACCAAAATGAGGACAACGTGGAGTAATTCGTGCCGGATGAGGAGAAGCTAAAACTGCAACCACCATGCCTTCATCAAAGCGACGTTGTCGCCCGCGGTACTGAAAGGAGACGGTTTCACCAGGTAGCCCACCAAACAGAAAGACCGTTTTGCCGTCCACCCGAGCAACACCACGGCCATCGTGGGAGAGATTATCAATTTGCGTTTGCACTAAACCCGTGGGTAAATTTTTCTTACGATAACTGGGCATGAGATAGTTTTAGGGGAAGAGAGTGATTAAAATTCGCCAGTTTCAAAAAAATGAGTTTGGCCAGCCAGCAGGGATAACACCCCTTCGAGGGGTGTTATCCCTCAGACTTTAAGTACAACAGTGGGTGAATATTACTATATCACCACCACCAACCATTTTTACGGTAACGACCCCGACGCTGGTTTCAAGGCCGGCTTTTCTGGGGCAAAGGCCTGGAGAAATAACATGGTTTGGTCTCCTGCCACCCCATCGGCAACCATACCATGTCGCTGTTGAAACACGATAATTCGTTTTCGCAAGGCGTTATCAAAAGTGGCAGAAACAGTGGCGGGGGTATTAGATCCTTCCGCCAAGGCAAGATGCTTTTTCACCCAAACGACGGCTTCATTGGTAATGCCAGCTTTGAGAATGGGTACCGGTAATTTCGGTGGTTGCCAGAGTAATAAAAACTGTCCTAACCAGTAAGGAGTGATGTCAGTCAGGGCTAAGTTAACACGCTGATTACCAAAAATTAAAGTGGCTTGATCATGTTGCAACTGTGTTAACACGATATAATGTGGTTTCCCATTATCGGTGATTAGTTCTAAAACCGCTGGCCGATTGAGCGTGCGTAATTCCTCCCAAGTACCAGTTTTATAAAGACAAGCTAACCCACGTAACGCTGCACGATCACAAGCGGTATTACCCGTTAAACTGAGATAATCGATTTTCCACTGTTGAAACAAGGTAGTAAAAGCTGTTTCCGCATCTTTAGCTACTTGGTCAGTCTGTAATAAATGAGCTAAATTGGCTGGAGAAGATGGAGGTAGCGGAGTCGTGGTAAGAGGTCGTGGCTTTACGACCACCGACGGATTATTCACCGTGGAAGTAGCGGTGGTGGTGGCCGGTGAATTGACAACCTCCTCAGTAGAAGAGGAAGACAGTGATTGCCAATAAACGGTTATAGTGCCCACTAATAGCAACAAAGTTACAGCAATTCCTAGTAACCAATGGGGATAACGCCAGAAATTTTTTTCCCCTCTGATTTCTTGTACCGCTTTTCGCACCGTTTTTGCATCAATCGCTTGCTGATTTTTGACATACCCCCCTAACAGGGCACGGTCACAAATGACATTGATGAGTCGAGGCACCCCGCCAGAATAATGATAAACTTCTTTCATGGCAGATTTGACAAACAGTGGCCCACGCGCACCACCAATCGCTAAACGATGATTGATATAGGCTTGAGTATCTTTAAACAGCAATGGCAATAAGTGGTAACGGGCGGTAATACGTTGCGCTAATTGACGCAAGTTATTTTGTTTAAGCAAAATTTTTAATTCAGGTTGCCCCACTAAAATAATTTGCAATAACTTGTGGCTGGCCGTTTCTAAATTGGTGAGTAAACGAACTTGCTCCAACACTTCGGTCGAGAGACTTTGAGCTTCGTCTAAGATAAGTACCGTGCGCCGACCAACGGCGTGAGCAGTGAGGAGATAACTATGGAGAGTGTCGATAAAATCTTTAAAAGTGAAACCCGACTCGTAACTGATTCGAAGTTCGTCAAACAGAGTGGCGAGTAATTCAATAGGAGACAAACGTGGATTGAGGATGAGAGCAACATCCACCGTTTCTGGTAGTTGTTCAATCAAACAGCGACACAACGTAGTTTTGCCGGTGCCCACTTCGCCCGTCAGCAAGACAAATCCTGGACCCTCATTGACTCCATATAACAAATGAGCCAATGCCTCGCGATGACGAGCACTTAAATAGAGGTAATGCGGATCTGGGGTGATGGTAAATGGTGCAGCATTGAGCCCAAAGTGTGCGGTGTACATGGTCTAATGACCGATGATTGGTAACGTTCCCATATTGCCTAATAATTATTGTGGTGCCCGGGACCGGAATCGAACCGGTACGGTTTATTCAACCGAGGGATTTTCTTACCAGCTACAACTTTCGTTGCCATAGTTTCAATATTATTTAAGTATCTCAACTATGTTTGTGGTCTGGACCCTATCTTTGCCTTTTACTTCATTATAGAGCCAAAAAAGTTTCAAAATTTGAATCTTTATTGGTTTGGATTCTTCAATTCGCAGTCAGGCAGGAGCCGTATGGTCTCTACACTTTTTTATTCTTAATTAGTTTCTCAAGTTTCTAAATTCTAATCTTCCTGAGAATATAGAATAAACTTAGCTCGGGGTTGCCATTTGACAGGTTTCACCGAGTTAGACTCCATTCACTTAAAGATTTCGCCTTAAGTGCTCAAATTTGTTTAAGTCCCTTGCGTCTACCAGATTTCGCCACCCAGGCTTGATTTCATTTTAAATAAATAGGATTAGCAAAGAGAAAGCACAACATTTCGTAATCGAAAACCAAAATAAATATAAAACCGTTCTACCAATGGTGTACTGAAATAATCAACGTAACAAAAATCCGTTTAGTTGAAAGCAACTATTGCCTAATCACGATCTATATATTATTTAGATGAATTACTATTGAATTGGAGGCTGAGGCCGGAATCGAACCGACATCCACGGCTTTGCAGGCCGCTGCATAGCCATTCTGCCACTCAGCCAGTGCGACCACACCAACTATACCATTGAATAAACAAAACTATATTAATAGGTAAGTAAGTGGGACAACTTCATTAGCTTAGGAACTTGAATTAAAACAATAAACTGGAGCGGGAAACGAGACTCGAACTCGCGACCTCAACCATGGCAAGGTTGCGCTCTACCAACTGAGCTATTCCCGCGTCTTAATTCTTAATAAGGTGTGCAATTATAGCAGGGTCATTTTGATTGTCAAGAGGTATTTTAATCTTTATCAAAAATTTTTACTCTCACGTTATTACGTACCACCGCAAAAGTAATAATTTCTCTTTAACAACCAAACATGACTGGGCAATTTATAATACTTATTTTACTTTGTCAAGACATTTTAAATAAATATCAAAAAATATTTTCACCAACGAAAAATAACCTGATTTTTATTCTGCTACCGTCTTTAATGAACTTCAACTTGCCATTTTAGATATGCTCGGTATTCGTTGTCAAGAGGTAAACCAAAAAATTTTATTTCTCTTTAAATTCTGAGCCAATTGCAAAATCCATTCATCCATAACGACAACCTTAGCCATATAGG
>DZAL01000099.1 GCA_022729575.1 Thiomargarita sp. | reverse complement strand
AAGACTCTCATAGACACCAAGCCCGTTTGGGCTTAAGTTGATAGATATGGGGCAACAGGTTTATCGTGGCCCACCTATTTAAATGGTTGATAAAGGGAGGCAAACAAGCGGTTGCCCGTCCTACAAAGGCTATCAACAACAGGTAACTAACCATGCCCGCACGTCCCTCTAAATTCGTGGTACTCGTTTAGAATGGCACGGTATCAAAACTGTCTTGGTTCTTGACACTTGCCAAATTATGGTGATAAAATTCCACTTTAACTGATTACAAAACCAGTCAGTGAACCAAATTATAGTATATGCACATTATTACTCATTCTCGTCTCTTAGCCTTTTCTGAGAGGCATCCTGACTCACAAGGGGCACTGGAAACTTGGTATAGAATCATGAAAAAACTCCGTTTGACCCATTTCAACGAATTGAGACAAATTTTTCCCAGTGCCGACCTCGTAGGAAAATGTGTCGTGTTTAATATTGGTGGCAATAAAGCACGTTTGATTGCTGCCATCCACTATAACAAAGGCAGAGTTTATATTAGGCACGTTTTGACTCATGCTGAATACAATAAAAACCAATGGCAACGCGAATGTGATAAATGAAACCCAAAGGAGATAATTTTATGATAAGTCAAGCGTTAGAACATACAGTAACACATTGGTCTCCTTGCCAACAAATATTATCTGTACCCCACACCCAAGAAGACTATCAACAGCAGGTGGCCCTGTTGGATGAATTGATAGACACCGTGGGCAATGAGGAGACGCATCCATTAGCCCGATTAATGGAAACGTTGGGCACTTTGATAGAAGCGTATGAGGCCAAATATTATCCCATGCGTGAAGCCACTGGCTTAGAAGTGTTGAACTATTTAATGACCGAACATCAATTGAGTCCGCGTGATTTATCGGAACTGGGTAACGAAGAGGAGGTTTCAGGAATATTAACTGGTGCTTTGCCCTTGCAAGTGACTCAATTAAAGATGCTTAGTCAACGGTTTCAGGTGCCGCCGGAAGTATTCCTCTGAAAAATGTCCATTGTTGGTCTAAATCATCGATTACCACCGATGATACGGATTTCGCAGTCAGGTCGGGTGGACAACGAGTAGGTAGGGTGGGCAATAGGTTTATCGTTGCCCACCACAAGTAGGGGGAGATGGCGGGCAAATAAACATTTGCCTACCCTACATTACTGTGATAGAATCTGGATTTCTCAAATTTAAGGAGGTTATATGGAACACATCAAGTTATCCGAAAACTATCAGGTAAGATTGCCTGATAATCTCATCCAACAATTGCATTTAAAGGCGGGTCAAGAGTTTCTCTGTGTAGTTAAAAACGGCGCCATTAACTTAATTCCGCGACTGGAGGTTCAATCACTGCGGGGATTATTGAAAGGTGCAAATCCAGAGGATTATCGCGAGAGGTCCTAACCATCATGAAATTAATAGACACTTGCGGATGGATAGAAGAATTGACCGCGGGTCCATTGGCGGAACGGTTTTCACCCGATTTGCAACATCCAGAGGCACTTATAGTGCCGACGGTGGTACAATATGAGTTGTATAAATGGATATGCCGCGAAAGAGATGAAATGACGGCGTTAGCAGTTATTGACATTACTCGGCAATGTCAGGTGATTCCACTAGATACCTCTTTAGCACTCTTAGCCGCGGGTTTGGCGCGTCAGTATCAATTATCTGTAGCAGATGCCATCATCTATGCAACCGCCCAGTAAGAGGCTGTAAGTACTGAAGCAGAAATTTTGCGGTATTTTCCCTCACCCCCGACCCCTCTCCCAGAGGGCGAGGGGCGAAAGAAAATACGAGAAAATTTCTGCTTCAGTACTTAGAACTCCTCACTGCTGATAATCATTTTGAAAATTTGCCTGGAGTTTGCTATTTTCCTAAATTAGGTCAGGCCAGTTAGGAGAAGAGAATGAACGGTCGGGCAAACAAACACTTGTCCACCCTACATTACTCACCGTAACGAGGCTTATGGGAAAAGCGTCGTGGGCGTTAAACGGGTGTAGGCTGGGCAACCAGTTTAACTCTCGTTATGGCTAACTCACCTTATGCACTTTTTAGTCTGAATCGCCGATTCCCACCGATGACACCGATTCCGCAGACTAATTTCTTTATGGCCTCCGAAGTTGAGGAGGAGTTTGAGGGATTTTAATCTGCGTCATCAATGTCATCTGCGATTCCGACTTTAAAGAAACCAACCCATTACCAATACTTAAACGATGAGGTTCACATGCAAATTACCTCAAAACCTACTACCCCCAAACCTAGTGTCTATCTGGAAACCAGTTTTATCAGTTATTTGACAGGCCCTTTTAGCTCAAATATGATGGTAGCTACTCATCAACACCTCACGCGAAAATGATGGAGAACTCGGCGTCTGGCGTTTGAGTTATTAACCTCCCCATGGGTACTTGAAGAAGCTCGTCAAGGTAATACCACTCGAGCGACTAAACGATTGGCCATTTTGAAGAATATTCCTGTTTTAGAACCCAACAATGAGGTGATGGAATTGGCTGAAGTTTTTCTGCAACAGCAAGTGGTACCTAGCAAAGTGTCGGACGATGTCTATCATATTGCGGTAGCCACGGTACATCAAGTAAATTACTTGTTGACGTGGAATTGCAAGCACATTGCGAAGGCCCAACTTCAAACTAAGTTGCGCCAATTGAGTCACCAACATGGATATGAACTGCCTATCCTTTGTACCCCTTATGAGTTATTAACCCAGGAGATTTAAATTATGTGGAAAGATCCCATTGTCGAAGAACTCGAACGTTACCGAGAAGCTCGTGCCAAGCAATTTAATTATGAGCATCGGGCCATGTATGAAGACATGAAAGCTAAATGCCGACAACATGAATTGGAAGGTTGGCGGGTAGTTTCTCGTGTTCCTTCGAAGAAACTGGAAAAAGAGGAACCGCAGCCAGTGTAAGGGGCATCTTACGCGCCTCCTTTCTAACTCACCTTTTTCCGTCGGAATCGCAGATTGCCGCAGATGATACAAGATTCCGCAGACTAATTCCTTTTGGCATCCGAAGTTTATGCTACTAAGTACTGAAGCAGAAATTTTCTGGTATTTTCTTTCGCCCCTCTCCCTCTGGGAGAGGGGCCGGGGGGTGAGGGAAAATACCGTAGAATTTCTGCTTCAGTACTTATCTTCATCACCAACTTTGAATCGGTCTTAACTGAGGAAGCAACCACCCCGTTGGAAAAGAAGACTTTTAAGAATCTTTATCCACCACCGGTTAACCAGCAATGCCATTAAGTTAAGGAGTCCAAAACACGTTTTGGACAATACGTGTTGGACCACCGCGGCCCAACATGTGTGTGGGGACTCCGACGGTTAACTGAGTGATTCCTTAACTTAATGGCAGTGCGGCTAAAGCCTCTACTCCAATTCATCTACTAAGATAGGTGTTTTGCACACCAGGTGAAACTTTGAACCTGGGTAACTCATTGAAGGTTAAGACTTCCATTAATTTGGAGGAACTACCGAATTTAGAGTTGACCACTTTTTTAAAGTGGTCAACTCTTGAAATTGATTAGCTTGAGCATGTTGCACGGCTAACGCATAAATATTTTCTAAATCTTCTTCGGTGACATCAATAAATGAATTCAGCTGTTTTAAAGCGTATTCTAAATCACTTTGAGACAAAGGGCAAATCGTATGGTTATCCAATGAAATAGGGTGCTCGACGAGGGCCGTATCGCTAGATTCGGTAACGGCAACCGGCAAGGATTTTTTCAAACAGGCGGGATAGCGTCGCCAAGGAAAAAAATAGTTGAAGACCACCGCCGTCAATAGAATAATGCTCACATTCAACAATACTGGCGTAATGACATACTGATAACCCAATGATTGTATCGTTGGGCCTCCTATTACCGCTATTAACGCGGTGGCGCCGCCAGGTGGATGAATGCAACGTAAATAGTGCATAACCGTAATGCTCAACGCCACGGTCAACGCGGCCGCTACAAACAGATTGGGAATGAGTTTAGCACAACTGACTCCCACCAGCGCTGGGACCAAATGTCCCATCAGCAAGGGCCAGGGTTGCGACAAGGCACCATGAGGGACGGCAAATAATAACACCACGGAAGCACCCATTGAAGCCACCATGAAGGGAGTGCCTGACGTACCTACAAAGTAGTAGCTAATCCAAGTCATCAGCCAGATACTTAGAAAACCACCGATGGCCGAAATCAACTTTTCTAAGTGACTAACTGGATTAAATTCTATGCCTAAAAATTGTCTGGCTGGAGGAGGAAACAAGTGCCACATAATAGTTAATTCCTAATGGTTAGTTTTTATTCGCTTCGAGATTTGACAACTTTAAACCAGTTGTCAAATCTAAATCAATCAAAATTCATCACAAAATAACTTATATTTCTACTTTTTATTTTGATTTAAATCAAATAAATGACGTTCCTTCGGAAGTTACGATTTCGACGGACGAGAATCAGCGAAACGATTTACTTCCTTCAAATTTTAATTGACTACCACCACCATGCTGACTCCAACACTTGAAGAATTACTAGAATTACGTTATCAAGCCCACAGTTTAGGGCTAGTCTCGTCGCGTCGCACCCAGACCCCGTTAAGCGGTTTATACGCCTCGGTGTTTCGCGGCCACGGGATTGATTTTAACGAAGTCCGAGAATATCAAGCCGGCGATGAAATTAGAAATATTGACTGGCGAGTGACCGCACGAATGGGCAAACCTTACTTAAAAGTTTATCGCACTGAGCGCGAACGTCATGTCGTTTTGTGTGTTGACCGTGGCCCTCATACGCAATTTGGCACCAGAGGCACTTTTAAATCTATTCAAGTGGCTCGCGTGGCGGCCCTGTTAGGCTGGAGCGCACAAGGTCATGGCGATCGCATCAGTGGCATACTCTTTGGCCAGGGCCAACCGCAATTTTTCCGCCCGCAACGGGCGAAACGTTCTTTTTTGCAACTCCTGCGGAGCCTAACTTTATCTCCTCCAAATCTCCCTATTTCAGCCATTCCCAATAGTACAACACCTTTGGTAGAAGCGCTAACCATGTTGAACCGCAATACCCATCACAGTGCCCTCATCTTTGTGATTGCGGATTTGCATCAAACCCCACTGGCCAGTTTGCGCCAAAGTTTAACTCAATTGTATCAACGTTATGAATTGGTACTGATTACTATTGACGACCCCGCGGATTATGACCTACCCGCTATTGGCACTATACAATTTCAGGCACCAGATGGTACTCAAGTTACCGTCAATACTGACCATTTTCGCGGCCGCCACCGCTACCGGCAAGCCTGGGAAACTCAACGTCAAGGGCTCCAGCAATTAGTGCGAAAATTATCCATTGACTTAATTACAATTTCCACGCAAACCGACGTTTATCAAAGTTTATTCAAAGGGTTACAACAACGTGCTCAACAATTGAGGTCTCATCGCTAATGCCTACGGATCAATTAAAAGATATTCATGGTTTAGATGCAATTTCCTGGTGGCCCTTAGCCCCTGGCTGGTGGCTACTGCTCTTCTCATTTCTACTGGTTATTCTCGGTCTATGGATTTGGTATTATCGTCATGCCGTCAGCAAATGTCAAGGGGATTGGCGAAAAGACGCTTTAATTGAGTGGCAAACGATACCACCCAGTCCGTTACCAACACGAGCACAAGTGGAACAATTGGCGATTTTAATTAGACGAATCGCTATGCAACGTTATGGTCGTCAAAGTTGCGCTGGATTGACAGGTAATCAATGGTTAGCTTGGTTGAGTCAACATGATCCAACCGGTTTTGACTGGCAACAACGAGGGCGGATTTTAATACAACTGCCTTATTTACCCGCAGACGCTACCATGGATACTGACCAAGTACATACTTTGTATCAAGTTATTAAAACTTGGATTACCGCCGAGATTTGACCACTGGTCCCTCCAAATTAATGGAGGTCTTAACATTCAATGAGTTACAATGAGTTACCAAGATTCAAAGTTTCCTAAACCTTTGAGGTTTAGGAAACTTAGCACCTGTCAGGCTTAGGAATCTTCGCCTCCGGCGGTAGGGTGTATAAGCGAAGCGTCATACACCACTGCGGTTAGTACGTACCTCCATTGGCTGGTAGGGACCACCGAGATTTGACCACTTTTTGAAAGTTGTCAAATCTTCTTGACGTTAATTTCATTTTGTAACATAATCTCCATGGTAGGGTATTTCTGATGCACCAAAATGCTACGAAGATAACCAATTTAACCTAGTCTGTAATAAGTGAGTGATTAATTTAATGATTACTGTAGCTACCATAAAAGAAGATAAACATGGACCAAAGTGAATTTAAACAACGCCGGCAACAATTAATTGAAATCATCGGTAAGGGGGGAATGGCCATTTTACCCACCGCGCCGGAACGTTTACGCAATAGTAACGTACATTACCGCTATCGTCCAGATAGTAATTTTTACTATCTAACTGGGTTTGCGGAACCGGACGCAATTGCTGTGATTGTGCCACAACGAGAGCAGGGGCAATTTATTTTATTTTGTCGTGAAAAAGACCCCGAAAAGGAAACTTGGAATGGACGACGCGCCGGTTTAGAAGGTGCCTGTCAAATTTATGGTGCCGATGATGCGTTTCCAATTACCGATATCGATGAGATTATCCCCGGCTTGCTGGAAAGTTGCCGCCGGTTATATTATCCCATGGGATACTATGAAGAATTTGATGCCAAAGTGATAGAATGGATGAATAATCTGCGGGGGCGTGCCAGAACCGGGGTAGTAACGCCGAAAGAGATGGTGGCCTTAGACCATATACTGCATGAAACCAGATTACGCAAAACCGAGTCAGAAATGGCATTAATGAAACAATCCATAGCTGTGGCTATTCGTGCACACCAACGTGCGATGAGCTGTTGTCGGCCTGGCTTGTATGAATATGAATTAGCGGCCGACATCGAACATGAAATCACCAAAAGTGGTTGTCGGTCCCCTGCTTATCCCACCATTGTGGCCGGCGGTGGAAATGCGTGTATTTTACACTATGTGGAAAACAGTGAGTTGTTGCAAGAGGGTGATTTGGTGTTAGTGGATGCGGGGGCCGAATTAAATTATTATGCCTCCGACATCACGCGCACTTACCCGGTCAATGGTCGTTTTAACAAGCAACAGAAAATTATTTATGAATTAGTGTTGAAAGCCCAAAAAGCTGCGCTCAAAAAAATCTACGCGGGCAACCGTTGGAATGAGCCTTATGACGCAGCAGTGCAAGTAGTGGTGGAAGGATTGTGCGAGTTAGGTTTACTGGTGGGTAAAATCGAAGAGATCATTCAGGAGGAGGCATATAAACGTTTTTACATGCACCGGATTGGTCATTGGATTGGCATGGATGTGCATGATCCTGGTGAATATAAAGTCGATGAAGTTTGGCGCGTGTTAGAACCGGGGATGGTGATGACCGTGGAGCCAGGTATTTATATTCCACCTTTACTGGAAGTACCAAAGGAGTGGTGGAATATTGGGGTAAGAATTGAGGATAATGTACTTATCACTGAAGAGGGGCATGAAGTGTTAACGGCTGAGTTGCCTAAGACGGTTTGGGAAATTGAAGAATTTATGGCGGCTCGAATTTAGATTTGACAACTTTTGGAAAGTTGTCAAATCTCGAATTTAGAGTTGACAACTTTTGGAAAGTTGTCAACTCTGGTGTGGATTTAGATTTGACAACTTTTGGAAAGTTGTCAAATCTCGAATTTAGATTTGACAACTTTTGGAAAGTTGTCAACTCTCGAATTTAGAGTTGACAACTTTTGGAAAGTTGTCAACTCTGGTGTGGATTTAGATTTGACAACTTTTGGAAAGTTGTCAAATCTCGAATTTAGATTTGACAACTTTTGGAAAGTTGTCAAATCTCGGATTTAGAGTTGACAACTTTTGGAAAGTTGTCAACTCTGGTTTTAAAAACAGTTTACCAAGGATCATTTACGATGATGACATCATTACCTATTATCGCTGTTACATTAGGGGACCCTGCGGGAATTGGGCCTGAAATTATTGTTAAAGCCTTATCCTCTCCTACGGTGTATGAGGTATGCAAACCTTTAGTCATTGGCGATAAGCATATCATCGCCCAGGCGTTGACGATTTGTAATTTATTACTCAATGTACATTCGATAACTCGTCCCAGTGAAGGTCTTTATAAATTGGGGACCATTGATTTGATTGATTTACACAATGTCAATTTAAGTCAATTACGAATGGGGGTAGTACAAGCAGTTTGTGGTAAAGCGGCTTATGAATATATTGAACAAGCGGTGGCGTTGGCTCTGGCCGGGGAAGTCAATGCTATTGCTACTACGCCTATTAATAAGGAGTCACTGAAGGCGGCTAATATCAAATCGCTTGGACATACTGAAATTTTAGAAATTTTAACCGGAGTGCAAGACCCTCTCACTATGTTTGAAGTAAGCGGGATGCGGGTCTTTTTTTTATCGCGGCATGTGTCGTTACGACAAGCCTGTGATTTGGTAACGAAAGAACGAGTTTTAAAATATATCATTCGTTGCCTCGACGCTTTAAAACGTTTAGGGATTACGAAGGGCACCTTGGCGGTGGCGGGGTTAAATCCACACAGTGGAGAGCATGGATTATTTGGCGATGAGGAAGTAAAACAGATAGCTCCCGCTGTGCAGATAGCCAAATCGATGGGGTACAATGTGGCAGGGCCAATCGGTGCCGATTCGGTATTTCATCAAGCCTTACAAGGACAGTATAGTGCGGTCTTATCGCTGTACCATGATCAAGGGCACATTGCGACTAAAACGTTAGATTTTGAAAAAACGATTTCAATCACCAATGATTTACCCTTTTTGCGCACTTCCGTCGACCATGGCACGGCGTTTGATATTGCCGGTAAAGGCATTGCCAGTGCGGTGAGTATGCAACAGGCCATTTTAATTGCAGCGCGGTATGCCCATCATTTTTAATCTCAACCACCTCCAACTCCTCCTTAGTAAGGAGGAGAGTCACGCTCAACCAGCCTCCATTCAATCTCCACCACCTCCAACTCTTCCTTAGTAAGGAGGAGGGTCACGCGCAACCAGCCCCAACCCCCAATGCCATTAAGTTAAGCTAGGTTGGAGTCCAAAGCTTCAGCTTTGGATGAGACGGATTAAGGTAAGATGGCGTTTCCAAAGCTGAAGCTTTGGACTCCAACGCCGTAACTTTAGCTTAACTTAATGGCATTGGCCCCAACTCCCTCCTTAGTGTAGCTTTCTCAAAGGGAAAGATGAGGAGGGAATGCTTTTACGTATTAAGCACCTCCGCATATAAATCGTGTTCATCCGCATGAATAATTTTCACTTCGACCCAGTCGCCAGGCAATATTTCGAATTCTTCACCTGGTGCAATAACGACCATGCCATCTATTTCTGGTGCTTCCGCGGCACTACGTGCATAAATTGCATCCGCCGTGACTTCATCGATCAATACGGTCACGGTTTGTCCAACTCGTTGCGATAATTTATCGGCACTGATTTGACTTTGCAATGCCATAAGTTGCTCCAACCGTTCAATTTTTACTTCCTCTGCGACTGCCCCAGGTAAGCTATTTGCCATTGCCCCGGCGACTGGTGAATAGGTAAACGCACCTACTCGGTCTAGTTGGGCCTCTTCTAAAAAATCTAATAATAACTCAAAATCGGTTTGGGTTTCTCCTGGAAAACCGACCAAAAAAGTACTGCGTAGCACTAATTTTGGACATAACTTACGCCAATAGGCTAATCTTCGTAACAGATTTTCACTGTCGGCTGGTCGTCGCATGGCTTTGAGAATGGTTGGACTGGCGTGTTGGAGTGGTATATCTAGGTAGGGCAGAATGGTGCCGGCGGCCATTAATTCTACTAGCTGGTCAACGTGAGGATAAGGATAAACATAATGCAGTCGAATCCAAATTCCCAATTGACCTAACTGTTGCGCTAAATCCGTAATTTTGGTTTTGAGCGGACGACCTTGCCAAAAGTCTAAAGCGTATTTTTTATCCAGGCCATAAGCCGCCGTATCCTGAGATACGATGAGTAATTCTTGCACGCCAGCATTTACTAATTGTTCAGCTTCGTTTAAGATGTCGCCCAGGGGACGACTGACTAATTTGCCGCGCAGGCTTGGAATAATGCAGAAAGTGCATTGTTGATTACAGCCTTCGGCAATTTTGAGATAGGCATAATGTCGCGGGGTTAGTTTAATTCCCCCTGGTGAAATTAAATTCAGTCGTGGATCATGTGGTGGTGGCATGAGGGCATGAATGGCATTCATCACGTCGGTTAGCGATTCTGGCCCAGTGACAGCTAACACGGTGGGAAATTGTGCTATTATCATTTCGCGACGGGTCCCTAAACAGCCAGTGACAATCACTTTACCAGTTTCGGCCACAGCGTTACTGATGGTTTCTAGTGATTCCGTAATAGCTTCTTCAATAAAGCCACAGGTATTGACGATAACCAAGTCGGCTTCTTGATAGGTGGAACTTAGCAAATAGCCTTCAGCTTGCAGTTGAGTGAGTATGCGCTCTGAATCTACGGTATTTTTCGGACAACCCAGGGAGATAAAACCAATTTTAGGAATGGAAGGAGTCATTGATTAAGTTCCTTATTTCGATTTGACAACTTTCAAAAAGTTGTCAAATCTGGTTGAAAAAAGTTTGGATTTGACAATTTTCAAAAAGTTGTCAAATTTGGTTCAAACAGGTTGTCAAGATTTGACAACTTTCGAAAAGTTGTCAAATCTGGTTGAAAAAAGTTGTCAAATCTGGTTGTCAAATCTGGTGTCTAATTATTGAATAGGGAAATATTGTACCCAGTAATCTTTAAAGTTGATGTCCTTCAATTTGAAATTAATACCAAACCGATTTTCTGAGCGACCTCGTTCACTTTGAGTAGCTTGACTGGGTGCCACGTCAATAAAGCCAGGTTGGGCGAGCAGTATGCCAATAAGTTCCGCTGGGTTGGGGCTGTAGCCTTCTATTTTGACGGTGCCGGCCTCAATTCGAACACTGGTAATCCAACTGTTTTTAGGAATAGCTCGATTGAGGGTTTGTAAAATCGAGGTCACTTGTTGTTGTGGAAAGTCTTTAATTGGACCAATGGTGTCTTCGATTTGGGCGACTTCTTCTTTTAGTTTACGAGCATCGACGGTACGGGTGGTTAAATTTTCTAACCGTTTTTGCAAACGCTGTTCATAATTAATAACGGCACCGATAGCGCCGATGGTACAAAGCAGTAGAAACACCGCCGCCATTTGTAGTCGACGTCGATGACGACGCTTGGCTACTTGGGCTAAGTGTAAGACGGTACCGGGTGGTAGAAAGGCATATTTATAGACTACCGGTGTTGGCATCGTTAAGCGCTCCCAATCTTTCAGGTCGGTTTTCCCTTCTTGTTTAATTTCGTTGTTGAAACTGGTTAAGGATTGTTCCCATTGAGTTTTAAATTCTGGAAGATCGTAATCCGTTTTAGCAATATGTAACCAGCGGTTAATGTTGGTGCCGGACCATTCAAAGCAGGTAATCGAGTCTTCATCTTCGTCATAGACTTGACAACTGGCGGAGCCGCGAGGTATGGTTAACAAGGCTCGGGGGAGGATGCAGGTTAGATATAATCCAACTTTATTGAATGCTTGATAAAGTTCTTCGGTGCGTTTAGCCGGTAACCACAGGGCGGAAGTTGGCTTACCTCCTTCTGATTGAATAGCGAGTAACAGTGGCTCCGTTACGCCTGGTAACAGCGTTTGTATTTGTAGCATGACGGCACTTTTTAAATTTGGTTCGGCCATTATGGGTAGTTGCACGGTGGTGGCGACAAATTCAAAATTAGGTAAAGCGAGCGCCAGTCGGTGCCGTTTGTCGGTGTTAGGTAGTAGGCGCCGCGCGGCTTGAGCAATTTCCGTGGCCATTAGGCTGTATAGCGATTCATCTGGTTGTGCTACCAGATTTTTATGTTCAGCGTGAAGTAAGACTTTGTTATAAATCACTAAACAGATGTCGCAGGTGATGGTTGGCAGTTTCGTTTTGCGTTTAAATAGTTTCATAGTTTATGGTAAATTTTGGGTAGTCCCGCCAAATCAATGGAGGTGTTAACCTTCAAGGAGTTATCAAAGCTCAAAGTTTCCTAAACCTTTGAGGTTTAGGAAACTTAGAATCGCCGAGGTTTCTTCAACCGGTGAGGTTTAGGAAACCTTGGCCGGTGGCCACTGGGTATTTAATCCCATGTCGTTTAATTCTAAAGTGAGATAGGGATTATAATAAGGGTCCCCTTGAATTAACCAAGGGGACCAATGTTCAGTAAAACGTAAGCGGTCTGATTCAGGCCAAGTTTCAATGATTGGCCACTCAGTGGCGGTGATTTGGACAAAAGGAGTATAGACGGTGCGAAGGCCCAATTCTAGTGCGCGGAGGGCAAAGTCGAAGAGGGCGTGGGGTCCTTGGTAATCGGAATTTAATCCATTGAGTCGTTGCCACAGTGAGCGTTTGATGACACAACAAGCTGGGTGTGGGGCACTGAGATTGCGAACAATTGCGGTGAATGCCATGTAACCTGGGGTCGGCTCAGGAAAACCGGTATAGACGGCTAATGGGATACCATTGGCGCGGTGGACTAGACCAGCATGTAGAAATTGTTGTTTCGAATCAGTGACTTTGCCGGTGACGAGGCCCACTGTAGGTATTTGTAGCCAGGCGGTTAGTTCGTCGAGAGTGGTGGAGTCTAAGGTTTGTACGGTGGGACCAAAGATAATGAGTGACTCAATTTGAGCATGGGTGACAAATGCTTGGTTAACTTGATAAGCGTAGTGAATTAACGAAGTTAAATTTAATATCTGATAACGGTCTTTGGGCGGGGGTTGCAATTGCACTCGATAATGTCCTCGCCACAACTGGTCATTTTCGGTGACGGTGCCGACTAAACCGCGTCTGGTTAAGGTGTCTTGTAGGGCACGAATACCGGCGTGATAGGCGTATTCTTTGGCATTATGTTCTAAGGCGACCGAGTGTTGATGTTGCCGCCAATGGTAGAGTATTTTAGGTATGTGATAAACTATCGGGTGAGTGTCGGCGGCCCGTAAAATTAAATCATAGTCTTGGGAGCCTTCTAATCCTATTCTCATACCTCCAAGTTGTTTAATAAAATCAGTTCGATAAGCGAGTAGATGAAAGAGATAGTTACCGGATAATAAAGTTTCCGGTGACCAATCTGGTTTAAATAGGTGCATAAAACGGTGGCCTTCCGCCGAGAGCATATCACGGTCGGTATAAATAATTTGGCACTCTGGATGACGTTGCCAGGTGGCGACTAGGTGATAAAAGGCATCGGTGGCTAGGCGATCATCGTGGTCTAAGAAGACGACATATTCTCCTTGTGCCATGGTTAATCCTTGATTAGTGGCTTGACAGATTCCTTGATTGTGGGGTAAACGGTGTAATTTTAAGCGCGGGTCCGTGCTGACTAATTCTTGTAAACCAGCTAAAGTTTCAAGATTATCGCTTCCATCATCGACTAAACAAAGTTCCCAATAAGGGTAGGCTTGTGTTTGAACTGAATAAATACATTCTCGTAAGTAGCTAGGAGGAGTGTTATAAACTGGTGTGATGACGCTGATCAGTGGCTGAAATTCCCAATTGATTGCCGTGGTCCGTAATTGTTGCCAGTCATGCCAGGTGAGAAAGCTATGATGAAAGATCCAGGCTTGATATTCAATCCATTGACTGCGGGCCCATTGTTTAAGTTGTGCTTCAGTTGGGGTGTCAATGATTGGAGGTGGTGGCTCGGGGCGTTTAAATTTGAATAAATTTTGCCAAAACATAGTTATGGTCCCTCTATAGCAAGAAAATTTAAATAGGAATTAAGAATTAGGCAATTTTAAATACTTCTAGTATAATTCTTTTGGTAATTCAAAACATTCATTTGATTTTTCGATAAACTGGTTTAACATGTTGCTTCAAGTTTTACAAATTCTTGCAGACGGACAACGTTATACTTCATCGCAGTTAATACGGTCATTGGGGATAACCCTGGTTGAATTAGAACAAACGATTAAAACTTTGATCGACTACGGCATCAAGTTTCATCCGGCGGCCCCTTATCATTATCAATTAAGCGAGAAGATTGAATTGTTAGACCGTCAGCGTATTTTAATGGCATTATCTCCGGCTATTCGTGGTAAGTTGGGGCATTTGGAAATTTTATCAGAGATTGATTCCACTAATCGTTATTTGTTAGAGCAAGACTATAGTGGTCAGGTGATTGCTGGTTTGGCAGAGTATCAAACCGCAGGGCGAGGGCGACGGGGGCGAGTGTGGGTTTCTCCTTATGGAAGTGGTTTATGTTTATCCGTAAAGTATCGCTATGAAGGGTTAAATTATGCTTTGGGTGGGCTAACGATTGCTGTAGCGGTCAGTGTGGGGCAAATATTACGCGAGATTGGTGCCAGCGGTATTCAATTAAAATGGCCTAATGATGTGTTATGGCAGGGAAAAAAGTTGGCAGGAATCTTACTGGAAAATCGTACCTTGGCCAATCAAATCGGTGACGTGGTGATGGGAATCGGGATCAATGTGAATATGCCTTATGTTGAAACTCGCTTGATTACGCAACCGTGGACCGATTTGCAGACCGCGTTAGGGACAACTTTTTCACGTAACCAATTGGCCGCCTTACTTATTGAGCAATGTATGACCGCCTGTTACCAATATTTTAATTATGGGCTAAACCCTTTTATACCTGCTTGGCAAACTTTCGATATGGTTTATGGTAAATCTATTACCTTAACTATTCCGGCGAATAAAGGGGAAGATAAACCTCAATCTATTACGGGAATAGCCTGTGGAATTGATGAAACCGGTGCATTATTGGTACAAGTGGGTAATCGCAAACAGCGGTATCTTTATGGTGAAGTAAGTATTCGTAGATAATACCGTACCCAAAGATTTTAGATTTGACAACTTTCAAAAAGTTGTCAAATCTGCCACCAGCCCAAAGATTTAGATTTGACAACTTTCAAAAAGTTGTCAAATCTGCCACCAGTCAAAAAAATAGACATGAAACTATTAGTAGATTTGGGCAATACTTGTCTCAAATGGGCAACTTTAGCGCAGAATGAATTGGGACCACAACAAAGGGTGACCTATCAAAAAGATAATATTCAAGCCTGTCTTTCACAATATTGGCAAAATTTACCCTGTCCTGAACATGGAATTTGGTTGTCTAATGTTGCAGGACCGCAACAACTAGAAATGATGCGAGTTTGGGTATGGGAGCAATGGCGAATAAAATTGACTGTCGTGGAGACTACAGCTACGGCTTGCGGGGTAACTAATGGCTACATTAATCCAAAACAGTTAGGCATCGACCGTTGGCTGGCTATCCTGGGTGCGTGTCGTCTGGTCAAGGGAGGTCTATGTGTAGTGGATTGCGGTACTGCGGTTACGCTAGATGTCGTGGCAGAAACAGGTTTACATTTGGGGGGATTGATTATGCCAGGGGTGAAGACTATGCAACATTCTTTATTGAAAGCCACTCAGATTAATGGGATTGATAAGATTAATGGAATTGAAAAATTTAAAGTGGTTGAAAAATTTAAAGTGGTTGAAAAACAACTCTTGGCTTATGATACTCAATCAGGTATTATATTAGGCACTTTATATGCGGTGGTAGGTTGGATCGAATATATCATGAATGGCATAGAGAAACCGGGGCAAAAGTTAACTCTTATCGTGACAGGCGGTAATGTACCTGAATTATTACCTTACTTTTCTAAACAGAATGTACACATTCCAGACCTAGTATTACAAGGGCTGTTTAGATTAGTTGAACAGATTTGACAACTTTTTTAAAGTTGTCAAATCTAAATTCAAATCTAAATTTAGTTAACTATAATAAAGGTACTATAATAATAGAATTATGAGAAGTCTGGCTTTATTGTTAATGTTAGCAAATATGGTATTATTGACTTGGCAACTGCAATTACTGCCGTGGCTACCTTGGCAACCGGTGTCTTACCATGAGCCATCTCCTCCTTTACGGTCTGTCTCGAATTTACCACAACTGGTCCTACTCAATGAAAGAGTTGACAACTTTCAAAAAGTTGTCAACTCTGATCCCAGTGATTTGCCATTGGAGAAAGAAAAAAAAATTGACAACTTTCAAGAAGTTGTCAACTCTGATCCCAGTGATTTGCCATTGGAAAAAGAAAAAGAAATTGACAACTTTCAAGAAGTTGTCAACTCTGATCTTACCAATTGGCCATTGGAAAAAGAAAAAGAAATTGATAACTTTCAAAAGGTTGTCAAATCTGATCTCACCAATTTGCCACTACCGACCAAGAAGGTCGAAGACAACAAATTGAAGAAGACCGAAATAAGAGAGGGGTCCTCTCAACCTACGGTCGCACCAGCCAATTTGGTGGCTGATAACCAGTCGGCACCTATTAAAAAGCCAAAGCCGGAGATTGCCAAGTCAACTCCATCATGGCAATGTTTTCAAGCAGGCCCCTATCTGCACCGTACTGAAGCTAAACAAACTATTGATCGTATTCAAAAAATAAATGGACAAATAAAAACCGAATTACACTCCCAGCAAACCGATGAAGTGACCGGGATACAAGTTTATGTGCCACCCCTAGCTAATCAGCTACAGGCACAACAACAACTCTTGCGACTAACACCACTAAAATCACAACTAGGCATTGTCGAGCCACAAATAATCGCAAAGGGAGAGTTAAAAAATGCTATCTTAATAGGTGTGTTTGAAAATCAAAATAATGTGCAACGTCTCATTCAAAACCTAAAAGCGAAAGGGTTTGAAGTTAAAACTGAGCCTCGCTATGGCAAAAATAAACGTACTACTTATTGGAATACTATAAAAATGGCCGAAAATACGAATAAAAAGAATATAGAAGAAATAAAGCAACTATTTCGCAATCAACCGCTTGAAGTAGTCAGTTGTCAATAAAACCTACTTGCCAACACTATCCAAATAACATAAAATAAGATATTATCCACACTACAACATAATGGCACAGTAAGTTAACCAAAATTAGCCCCGATAGTTTAATGGCAAAACCAGTGATTTGTAATCACTTAATGGGGGTTCGATTCCCTCTCGGGGCTCCACATTATCGTAGCGGTAGCGCCCAACTTTACACCTAAATATTTAACCATAAATTCGAGATTTGATAACTTTTTTAAAGTTGTCAAGTCTAAATTCATTATAAACAGATGATGGGTTTAACTTCAATGACAGATAGAGAGCCAATCGTTGTAGTTGTAGATGACAGCGCCACCTCAATTTCCCTCTACCGGTTTAGTCTTGAGCCACTCCCCATTAAATTTATCGGCTTTAAAACGCCTGCGGAAGCGATGCCTTATTTACAACAACACCAACCGGATTTACTATTTTTAGACATTATTATGCCTGGAATGGACGGCCTGACCTTTTTACGCCGTTTACGTGAATTGTCTCATCAAAAACACACACGAGTCATTATGGTCACTTCCAAAGATTATGCCCAAGACCGCTCTATTGCGAAACAACTGGGCGCACTTGAATTTCTTATTAAACCCTTACGTTTTAAAGAGATTCGTGACCTAGTCACTCGATATATTAACGTCAATCCCTCTGTTAATAAACCTTGAATCAAATTAGCGATCCAAACCATGTTAAAAACCATACCAAAAAATCATCACCTCACCACCACCAGTGAAGATGACCTGCATTGAATAAAATTGGTATAAATCATGCTCTAAAGATACCCATAACCGTTTTACCGCCCACGGTCCTCACCGGAATAAATTTTAAGATAAATTAGACATACCGTAGTTTAAGCAGACATTAACGAGTTTTTCACGATGAAAATAACAGCAATAGGAGTCAACGCCGCATTCTCGATAGGGGAATATGAAAGAGTCGTCTCAGAAGAAAAGGTGTATCAGTTGATTGTGGAATTACTAAACTCGCCGGCGAGTAAAGCACTCACCAATGAAGATATACGTGCTAAACTCAACGAGTTAGTTAAGCTAACCTACCTGCCAAAATGGCACTCTAATTTTCTACTTGAATTCGACATGCCCAATAAACGCGACGGAAAAACTCCTTACCGGCTATTAATGGACATTGGAGGAGATATTAGACATGCCTTAAAAGCGATAGGATTGACTTCCAGTCAAATCGATGGCGTTTACGTATCTCATCCTCATAACGACCATATTGGAGGGGTGGAATATATGGCACTAACCACCCTGTTTAATCCCTTTTATACTAAAGCTAAAAAAGAATGGCTAGGAGACGAGTTTATTGCCAATAAACTGTTTCACGAAGAAAGAACCTGGAGTAATCCCCCAGGTAATACTAAACCCGATTTATTTATTCATAAAAAAGTTTTAGAACCTTTAAGACGAGCCGTAGGCCCAGGATTAGACACGGTCCAAGGAGTACCGGATGTCTGTTTAGAAACCTACTTTGATATACACCTCGTTGGCAAACAAGAAGATGGCACCACCCTCACTCACTCATTTCAAGATGGCGACGAGGCTTGGAAAGTTAAACCCATTTTTGCCATGCACGTTTTTTCTAGCTCTGAAGAAATGCCCAGCTATGGTATCAGCCTCCAGCATACCAATGGCTACACCGTCCTCATGCCCACCGACATTCAATACATGATACCGCCGCAATTGGAAATGCACTACCGCAAAGCCAATCGGATTTACATGGACTGTGAAACCTCTCCCTTCCCCTCCGGTGTGCATCCACATATCTCTGACCTCATCAATCACATGGCACCTGACATCCAAAAAAGATGTCTGCTCTATCACTACGATAACTATCCTCAAATACCAGAAGGCATGTTTTACGGGATTCTCAAAGCCGGTGATTGGCATATTTATCCAGAGTGAATTCGGTCGCCTTCACTTCCGGCCTCTCTCCCATTAAGTTAAGGCTGGAGGTAAGGGATAACACCCCTTCGAGGGGTGTTATCCCTAGCTTTCTGCATCAAACCAGACCAGTTGGAAAATTGGTCAACTTTGACCAGGACCTGACTACCACTCTCTGGCACCTCACTACCAAATCACTCTAATCCTAACTCCACTATCATTATCACCACCAACCAATGAACACATTTAACTACCTCCGATTCTGGGGAGTCCGTGGCTCCTATCCAGCCCCTTACGGTAGCCACCTGCGTGTAGGCGGCAACACCTCCTGCGTCGAATTGCGGGTCGATAACCACATTCTCATCTGTGACGGCGGCACTGGCATTATCCCGCTAGGCAACTCCCTCATGACACAGCCAGACCTCAAAGAAGTTACCATTATCATTACCCACTACCACTGGGACCACATCTCAGGACTACCGTTTTTTGTCCCGGCCTTTGTCCCCGGCTGGAAAGTCAACCTCTTTGGTCCTGGCAATAGCCGCCAAGAAATTGAGCGACGAATTTCAGGTCAGATGATTGACCCCTATTTTCCCGTCGAAGTAGAAATGTGGTTAGCTGAAATTAACTACCTGATGACCAATAATAACCAAATTGAATACGGACCTTTTAACATTCAAACTTTTAACGTTCACCATCCAGGCTCCACTTTTGGGTATCGGATTCAAGTACACGATAAAGTAATCATCTATGCTTCCGATAATGAACTCGCATTTATTGATAAAGCCATCGCCGCCCGAGAACATGAATTTAATGCCACTGAATTAGCTTTAGTCAAAGGCATGCAAGAAGAAGAACGAGAAGCCGCTATTGAACTGGTAAAAAATGCCCATCTGTTCATTCACGATGCCCAATATACTCCAGAAGATTACGCCAAAAAACGAGGTTGGGGCCACTCCTGTTACTTAGACACCGCTAATTTCGCTATGGCTGCCAACGCTAAACATCTCTACCTCTTCCATGTGGACCCCAATTATAACGACTCCAAAATTGAAGATTTACACCGGGTTGCCATTAAACTCATTCATGAACGCGACTCCACCATGGAATGTCATATTGCACGGGAAGGTTTGATTATAGACATTGATAAACTTTGATAAATTCTGACACGGCATTAAGGGATAACACCCCTTCGAGGGGTGTTATCCCTGCGGTTGGCATTAAGGGATAACACCCCTTCGAGGGGTGTTATCCCTGCGGTCGGTATTAAGGGATAACACCCCTCCGAGGGGTGTTATCCCTGCGGTCGGTATTAAGGGATAACACCCCTTCGAGGGGTG
>DZAL01000429.1 GCA_022729575.1 Thiomargarita sp. | reverse complement strand
GATGAATCTGACTCTGCGTTACAAAGATATTCGGCAAGGTCGTATTAATTTGGCCCTTGGAATCCGCAATTTATTGGATGCCGATGCCCGGGAACCGAGTATGGGCCCTGACCCCACGGGCCTTATCGGCGTACCCCATGATTTACCGTTAGCGGGACGGAATTATTTTGTGGAACTGCGGTATCGGTTTTGAAGTGGTGGAGTTCTCCCTCCCAAACGAGTACCACGGCTTGAGGGGAGAAACGGATAAACCCTCATAGCAGGACAAACAGGTTGATTCGTCTATCCCTAAAACGAGGCTTTACCGCGTTCCCACGCTCCGCGCGGAGCGTGGGAATGAGATGAATCTTCAGATTTGGACTTTAGCAAGGTGTATTGTTCTCGTGCGGCCCGAGCACGAGGCCACCAGACAAGAGGTTTTCTAAACAATTTTAAGGAGATAACTTGATTATGTGGTTAAATTGGTTCAACCATTACAAAAACCGCAGTTGGCGGGTTTACCGTTATTGGTACTTTTCTCTCGGTTTGGGCTTAGGGTTAACCTTAGCCTATCACAACAACTGGGCCGTAGATACGGCGCTGCCGCGAGAATCGCAACTGAAAGCGGTGTATTTATATCGTTTTGCCATGTTTGTTAACTGGCCTGAAACGACCTTTAAGGAGACTCAAAGTCCGCTCACTATTTGTGTGTTGGGACAGCATCCCTTTGGGAAAGCACTTAGTTTGGCGATTGCGAAGGAAAAAATTAATTCGCATTCTATTGAGGTTTACTATCTGAACCACTGGACGCCAGAGGCCGGTTGCCATATTCTGTTTCTCAGCCCGTCGGAAAGTGAACAACGGGAGGAAATTTTGGCCTCGTTGAAAGGGCAACCTATCTTGACGGTCAGCGATATGAAAAATTTTGTCACTCAAGGTGGCATGATTGAATTTTATACGCGCGGCAATAAAGTGCGGTTTTTGGTGAATCCCGACCTCATTAAAGCCGCAGGGTTACAGGTGAGTGCGAACCTGTTAGCGGTCGGCGATGTGGTCAACCAGTAGCATGAGGAGAACTTAGATGAAACGATTAACTTTTCTCAATTTAGTCGGTGCGGGCTTGATACTATGCAGTTTGGTCACCGTGCGGGCGCAAGAGGATGATACGGAACAAGCCGTCATCGCATCATTGAAAAGCCTTGACTTTGCTCAATTGCCCGAAGTGGAAGTCACCTTGGACGAAGTATTTGATATATTTGGTGCGTTGGTAGAGACTAAAA
>DZAL01000428.1 GCA_022729575.1 Thiomargarita sp. | reverse complement strand
TTACGCCGATATTAAAAATAACTCTCATCGGTTGGATTGAACCGAGGTAGCCCGCTTTTTGGGAAAAGGACAATTCGTAGTCCCTGGTTATCTCAAAGTTGATTTTGGCTATCGTCTCCCCGATGGAACGGTGGTAGTGAACGCGCAACCAATTGAAATAACGATTGATTAGCCAGTCTTGAGAATGGCAGAGGAGAAGGATGGACTGGCGGAGAGGTGGGAGGTAAGCTGGTCCATCTTGCTAATCGGGATTCAGTTCAAAAACCTGGAAACCTAATTGGAAATTTTTAAGTGCTTTTTTCTTAAAATCTTGCTATAACATTAGATTTGCCATCATTACATTATTTCTTTGGAGAACTCTTTATGCTAACACAAACTCTGGATTTTTTTGAAGCACAAACTAAGTTCACAGAAATCCTCTCATTGGTACGAACTGGTACGGAAATCATTCTGGTTCAACATAATCAACCACTGATTCGCTTAGTACCACTAGCCTCCGGGACCGAATTACAACCAGTCCTAGACAATTTACCGCCACGGGTACTCGGCTTACATGAAGGCGAAGGTTGGATAAGCGATGACTTTAATGCCCCGCTACCTGAGCATTTTTGGCTGGGGGAAGCATGAAACTACTGTTAGATACTCATACTTTCATTTGGATGGATATGGTTTCCCAGAAACTCTCCTTGCCTGCCCAGAAACTCTTACAGGATAGGTCAAATACCTTACTCTTGAGTGTAGTCAGTGTGTGGGAAATGCAAATCAAATTACAACTGGGTAAATTAAGCCTTCAACAGCCCATAGCAGAAATGATTAGCAGTCAACAACAGGTTAACGACATTGAAATACTACCTGTAACTTTGCGCCATGTTTTAGCTTTACAAAATTTACCGTTACCTCACAAGGATCCGTTTGACCGTTTACTAATTGCCCAGGCGATAACAGAGCAAGCCACTTTGTTGAGCAATGACAACGCATTTGCCAATTATTCAGTACGCTGTTTATGGTAAAGACTGGCATATTATGGTGGACAACAAAGCCATTGTCAACCTTCAAATTGAACAGCCGTTTATCATGTATCAAGGATTCTTGGTACGTGGTTATATCAAAGTGTATTTTGGCTATCGTCTCCCCGATGGAACGCTGGTGGTGAATGCGCAACCAATTGAAATAACGATTGATTGACGGTTGGGGAGGGGGAAGGAGGGGGGGAAGTTCTCTGGTCTTTCCTCCCAATCATTCGTGAAATGGAGTTGACTGTTGAT
>DZAL01000098.1 GCA_022729575.1 Thiomargarita sp. | reverse complement strand
TGACAATCGCCACCGTCGTTGGTCTTGAGAGAGACCAGTTTGGCCCCGTTGGGAAGGGTTTCGGTGAAGGTGACACCCGTCGCCGTTTGGCTACCCGCGTTGAAGAGGGTGTAGGTATAGGTGACGTTTTCACCTTGTCGAATCGCTTGCCAAGGAGACGGTTTGGCTTTGAGGACCAGGGTCGAGGCGGGCGTGACCAATATTTCTTTATTGGGTTCTTGGTCGCCCAACACGAATTTCTCTGGGGCAAATTTATAGCCGTCTTGACTGGCTATCAGGGTGGATTCGCCGGCGGGGAGGCCGTCGAGTTTCCAGTTGCCTGCGGCATCGGTTTGGGTGTGCTTGTCACCAATGGTTATGGTGGCACCTGCAACGGGTTGCTTTTGGTCATTCTTGAGGGTGCCGTAAGCAGTATAGACCACGCCAAAGTCAAAGGTCAGGTCTTCACCATTGATGACCACTTGTTGAGAGGGAATGGTGTGACCGTTTTTGGTGGCCGTGGCAGTATAGGTGCCGTTGGTGAGGCCGTCGATTTGCCAGTGGCCGAGTTTGTCCGTAACGGCGGTTTGGTCGCCGATTTGGATGGTGGCATCTGCCAAGGGCATGAGAAGTGGTTTGACTTCGGCGAAGACTTTGCCGGAGGCGGTGTAATTGCCGGTAGGAGGAGGCGTAATGGTCGCTGGTTCAACCACGACTTCGCCATCTTCGCTGAGTGCCGTGACTTCTTCGCCACCGCCAGCAATCATTGTTTGACGGTCTTCTGCCGTGCTGAAAGCTAGGGTTTGTTCGCCGCCACTTTGGAGAAGTGTGAGGTTAATCGTCACTAATTCTACCGTTTGTGTCGGTGCTGGATTGTCCCACACGCCCGCCGCAAAGTTGATTTCACCTGTGTCATTATCGAAGGTGTTTTCTAAGGTGACATCAAATGATTGACCGGTCTGCAAGCCATTGACTTGCAATTGGGTGGGGTCAAAGTTGAGATAGACCGCCGCACCATCTGCCGCTTGCGCTTCGTTGGCATTGACTTGGATGGTGTAATCAAAGGAGTCGCCTACTTTTAAGCCCGTAGGAAGAGTCGTTGCACCAAGGGTAACGGCGTTGCGATTGCCGTCACGGACTCCACGTTCGCCTTTACGGTACATTTTGGAAGTTGCATTCCATTTGCACGCGGAGGTCTTTTTGGCTTGGATATTGGCTTTAAGCAAGTTAACATCTTTAAGGTCAACGCAGTTGTCGGCGTTTAAATCGGCTTGGGCGTTGTAAGTGGATGCCGGTTTGCACCCTTTGTATTTCAACAGGGTGGAATGGTCTTGAATATCCAGTTTGTTGTTTGCCGCGGCATCACCTTCCCATAACGTTCCGAAATCGACTGGGTTGCCAAACGGTTGCCCGACCTTGTTGGCTAGGGTGTGTGAGTTTTTCACGCAGAAGTAGTCACCCGTTGCCACTGGTTTGCTTAACACTAAGGTGCCTAAGCCACTGGTATCGCACTTCGTGGGATATTCGATGGCCGTGGTGGCAGTTCCCAATGAGGCTTTCAAGTCCGTTATCCAACTGGCATGTGGTTTTGGGTTGGCCCGTTGTAAGTTGACTTTGTAATTCAAGCATTGGTTAAGTGTCAAGGTATTGTCGGTGGCCATGACGTTTACGGTTTCCCCGCCGGAAGTCAGTATGAGGCTGTCGTCGAGGAAGTCTAACAGCGTCGTTCCTGCCGTGCTGGATAAGGCCGTGAAGTTGATGGTGAATAAGTCAAAGGCATCCGTGGGTGCCGGTTTATCCCAAGCACCAGCACTGAAGGTGATGTTGCCGGTCGTGTTGTCATAATCACTGGTCACAACGGTATCCAACACGCCGCTGTTAGTGACGCTATTGACTTTCAACTTACTCTTGTCAAATTTGAGGACCAGTTCGGTACCGTCTATGGGTTGCTTGTCCTTTTTGTTGACTCGAATGGTCACGTTAAAGGTGCTACCAGCGCATATAGAGGTGGGCGGGTTGGCAACGATTTCGGTTGAAGCACCCGTGTAGAGTTGCTTGATTTCGGCTTCGGTGAGGGCGCGGTTGTAGATGCGGAAGTCGTCAAGTAATCCATTGAAGAATGAGCCAACTGAACCGGGACATCCTCTGGCACCAATCCTCAAACATGCTGAGGTTGCTTGCACAGTTGATGAATATTGGATGTCTTTTACCTTCTGTCCATTGACATATAACTTAGCCAGTAAGTTTTGGTCAAAGGTCAAAACTACATGTTCAAACTGTTGCAACTCAGGAAAATTACCAGTTGAGTACCAATACCAATATGGATTCAATGCAAGGCCAATCTCACCTGTGGTTATTCCATTGGAGTAGGCATTACTAGGAGAGGTTGAACCAAAGACAGCTAGCTCATATTGATCTTCCTTGTTGAAAATAATATGCTGGTTATTCCAGTTTAGAAATAAATCACCAGGTGCCTGAGCGAGGCTGGCAACTTGAATCCATGTCGATATGGTAAATTGTGCAGGGTTTAAAGCACTATTATTAGCTACTTCGATATAGTCACCAAGACCATCAAACTTGGCTGCTTGACCGATTTTGCCGGGCACATAGGTAACATCCCCATATTTTGTGCCATGATTACCATTCCCACTGTAATCTTTGGCATCGACATCGAATGGATAGCAAGCGACTAGACCGTTGGTGATGGTACCGCAAGCGGAAGAGGGTTGTGGAAGTTGATTTAACCAAACCTCATCACCTTGTCCTGAGACGGCATTTCCACTAATAAACGCATCAAGGTCACTATCACCATCTAAATCTCCTAGTGCAACGTAAGCGTTATCCCAACTTCCTAGTTTTTGACCGCTGTTTGTGAAGTTACCTTTCCCATCGTTCAACCAAATTTCTTCTGGTTGCTTATTACCGGCGCCAGTGGAAACAAAAATATCTAAATCACCATCTTTGTCCAGGTCTGCCACGGTGACATCACTAGCACCACCGTTACCAAGTTTTTGTTGGCTGTTACTAAAGTAGCCTTTACTGTCGTTTAACCAAATTTCGCCTGGTTTACCAACCGGCCCACCAATGATAACATCAAGGTCACTGTCCTTGTCCACATCTGCCAATGCTACAACGCCTCCAGTGGTGCCGATTGCTTGCGAACTGAGGCTAAAAAGACCTTTACCGTTATTTAGCCACAACTTGTTACCAACATTGTTGCCCACAAGTGCATCTAAATCACCATCTTTATCAACGTCTCCAAGTACAACGTCATGTCCATGTGGATTGCCCACGAGTTTTTGACCGCTGTCTTGGAAAATCCCCTTGCCTTGATTAAGCCAAACTTGGGCGGGATAGCCAAAGGGACTTACTACAAAAATATCCAAGTCGCCGTCGCCGTCTAAATCTCCCAGTTCAGCTCCCCAACCATCAGGACTGTGTAGTTGTTGACCACTGTCGGTAAATTTGCCTTTGCCATCATTCCAGAATATCTTACTGGAACTACCAACACCAGTAAATTCACCATTATGAAGTACAAAGGCATCTAAATCGCCATCGCCATCAAAATCCGCTAACAAAACAGTATTGCTATACTGATTATTGGCATCCAAATTTTGCCCGCTGTCGACGAAACCACCCTTACCATCGTTGAGGTAAACTTTATCTGGATTACCATAATAAGTGGCAACGAATGCGTCTAAATCGCCGTCACCATCCAAGTCACCAAGGGCAACACCCTGGCTACCCATATTATTTACTTGGAGTGATTGCCCTGAGTTGACAAAAATAGGGTCCGCGGCCCATCCGTCCACTGGCACCGCCACCGTCCCCGCCATCAACGCCAACGCAATCGCCCGCGCCAACGGCTTTCTGTTCTGTACCAACTTGACATTGGCACCTTTACTGCTAAAATGTTTACTAGACATACAAATGTCCCCTTAGATAAAAAGTCATTGATATTTAAGTGTCTAAAATTGGAACGTTCTAGTTCATCCGCCAAGATTCGGCTAGGGCGTTCCCCCTTCCCGTCACCCACACTTAAACTGAAAAAGTGAGGGGAAGTTTAAAAATTCGGTGTTAAATTCTTACTCTGCTAAAGTCGGAACGGAATAAATTCCGGACTCCTATGCCGAGTATTTTCTTTGGGTGGCTAAGTTAACCGCTTATCCGTCGGGGTTTAGAGGGACGGTACGGAACTAGCGCCTTCTAATTTGGCCAACCGTTTATCAAACGTGTAAAGTGTGACCCCTAACTGTTTTGCTTGTGCTAAAATGATGCAATCCGCGAAACCTACGTTGGCAAGACTATATTGTTGCAAAGCTTCATGGAAAATCTCGGCTTCTTGTAACACAAAATGCTCATTACTCTGAAGGTGAGTCAACAGCTTTAAAATGACTGATTTATCGAGTTGATAACCGCGTTCCATCATCCACGCACTCTCCACCTGAACCACTTGTGGCACATACAGTTTTTCCGCACTTTTCGCTAACTGTCTAGTAGCTTGAACTTGTTGAGGTTGTTGCTAATCCTCTAGCAAGATTCGAAGCAACACATTGGTATCAACGACAATTTTCAATGACGGCCTCCTGAATAGCTATTTCCATTTCTTCTAAACTCAAAGAGCGAGCCGGCTTATGTAAACCAAAGGCATCTTCTATGCGAGAGGATTTCGCCGGCGGTGGTAAGTCCAGCCCCAAACTTTGAGACAAGACGGTGATGACAAATCCTTGGGGGTCCGTCAATTGATTTAGCCGCTCGCTAAGAGGAGACGGTAATTCCAGTGTCATTTGCATAATGGTTCCTCAATCGGGTGATTAAACTTTAACGGTTTTCTGTTAGAATTAAATTCTGCGGTTGTTACTCATATAAACGTCGCCGTCGCTAATTTTTCCCAAAAAATAGTTTAAATAAATTTGTTCCTGTGTCTTTTGAAAGACTTGCTAGATGGATAAATTAACCTTTTCTCCGTTGGGTTAGTTACCACACCAACTCAGTCTTTCTGAGTTTCATACTTACTATAGACTATCGGGCCAGAGAAAGTGTTAGGGGAAAATCCCCAAAAATTTTCGGTGCCCCACCATCTAGTGAATCAAACCCAACTATTTTCTATTGGAATTAAATTCGGTGCCTCTTAATTATAGTAAACGTAACATTTGCCAAAATTCTCCAAACCTATTTAAAATAAATTTTTTCATTAGTGTTTTCAATGAGTTGCAAACATAATATAACCTACATTCAATCATGGTTTTACTTCGCGTCTTGGCCGTTGGAGTCCGGAATTTATTCCGTCTTGGCCGTTGGAGTCCGGAATTTATTCCGTCTTGGCCCTGGCACGGAATGAATTCCGGACTCCAACTGCGGGCTAGGGCGTTCCACCTTCCCGCGTCCCACTTAAACTTAAAATGTCGGGAAGGGTTAATAATCGGTGGTATTGCAGAGGTAATGGCATGTATGGTATTTTCCCCATCGAGTACAACGAATTTAGAAATAAACGAATGGGTCAAGGTGAGTCAATTCGTTTATTTCTAAATTCGTGGTACTCGTCCTGACCAATCGCCTCGTACCATTACCTCTGCAACACTACCTGAAACTCGCTTTCAAATCCCCAGTCTTCAAGAAGAAGGCTGGGAAACTGTTAAATTTTAAATGGTCTAACTTTAAACCAAGTTGGACTTTAATTCTCGGTTTAGATAAACTCAAATGCCTCCAAATATTCCCTCCAGAAAAAGAATCTATCTGGATGTATGCGCCTTATGTCGCCCTTTTGATGACCAAAGACAAATGCGAATTGCTTTAGAAACGCAAGCCGTTCATCTGATTTTCTCGCAGGTGCGACAACAACGTTTTGAACTGCTTCTGTCACCCGCGCATGAAGCTGAAATTTTGGCCATCCGTGACCGTCAAGAACGTGACGAGTTACTCTTGCTATTGCGGCAAATTGGCACTTTTCCTACTTATGATTTAGCCGTTGCCCATCTCAGGACCCAAAACTTGAAACAACCAGGCTTGAAAGTAGCTGATGCCGCACATCTCGCCTTGGCCGAACAAGTCAGTGACGTGTTAATTACGGTGAATGACCGTTTTCTAAAATTCTGTCGCCGTACTAATACGGTTTTATGTTGTACTCCTCCTCAATTTTGTGAACAGGAAAATCTATTATGACACCAACTTATTATTTGTCTGAAGAAGAATTAATCCAAACCGCCATGAAGGCTTTATTAAATGCGTTAGGACCTGTCGAAGCCCTGCGTTTTGTTAATTTACCGCGTCCACCACGGTTGGAATCAGTGGAAAGACATCGCCAATGGCAAGATTCTTTAAATGAAGAACAATTTTTGGCGCAAGTGTTTTCGCTTCCTCCTGGTACTTAAGTGAACGAATTGGAATGTCCTAGTGTCATCCGCCAAGAATCGGCTAGGGCGTTCCACCTTCCCGTCATCCCACTTATAAAAAACGAAGAAAAGTTAGTCGTGTGATAAAGACTACCGTTTTTGAAAGGGTAGTCGCTTTTTTCAAATCTGTCTAATTCAATTTCTACTGTAAGGTTAATAAGGGGATAAACCCAAATATTGCTCTCTACGTTTTCCAACAATAATCTAGCGGAATTTAATGCAAAATTAATGCATAGATAAAATCTATTTAACAAATAACAAGTTATTAAAAATCATCAAAGTTCTCTGGCTAACCATAGTGCTGATTTTCAACACTATTGCTGATTTTCAGCAATCCGTTTTTAGAGTAATCAGTCAAAAGGTGAGGTACAATTATGTATTTTTATCCACTATACATCATTCTGTTAAGATGATGTTTGAGTGTCAATAAATGGAACATCCTAGTGTCGTCCGCCAAGATTCGGCTAGGGCGTTCCACCTTCCCGCATCCCACTTAAACTTAAAATGAGGGAAAGTAAAATATTTATGCCTTTTAACTAAACTGCTGCACAAATTCGGGTAAAGTTAAGAGATTAACTTTGGGAAACTTAATCTGTTTCAACACCTGAAAATGCTTGTCATTAGAAACCAAACCAGTGGCATTCGCCGCAATGGCACAATCCACAAATTTGTTATCATCCTCATCTTCAGAAATTAACCGAAATTGGTAAAAAACTTCAACTTTTTCCACAAAAGGATGAATAATCAAAAAATTGCTGAAATTATCAGCCACTTCACGGCTGGTTTGCCTCGCCAAAATTTCTTGGTATTCCAGTAAAATCTCATTTGATACGCATAAAATGAGTTGGCCTGCCAGCAGTTGGTCAAAAATCCACCGAAACGGCGATTTTCGGCCAATGATAGCTATCAAAATATTGGTATCAAGTACCACTCTTAAGCCGGTGGTGTTCATTGGTCCAGTCAATCATCGTTGCCGCGGTTAAGCCTTGTGTCTCCCAAACTTCATCCATCGCCTGGCTGGCTTGTTGGGCAAAATAGTTAGCCAACATCAATTTAATGTCGAATAATTGCCGTTCGGAAATACTATTGGCATACAATTTTAATAATTCGAGTTGTAAGTTAGTTAAAATCGGTTGTGTTTTCATAAGTGTATCTATCTGCTGAAGTCTAAGTTTCATCCGCCAAGATTCGGCTAGGGCGTTCCGCTTTCCCTCGTCCCACTTCAACTTAAAATGTCGGGAAGGGTTAAGAGTTGCCGCGAGGGATAACACCCCTTCGAGGGGTGTTATCCCTGTCATCATTTATATAGACGGTGACGCCACCGATTTTGTTAGGGCGTTTTCCAATTTAATTTGAATCTCCTAGTCTTGGCCTTGTCCTCTATAATAAGGGTCGTTTTTTTATTTACCACCCCCCCCCTAGTACACACTTCTACTTTTTGTGTGACTATGGGGGACAAAGCTGCGCTTTGGACTCCACCACGGTGTCACGATGTTAAAGTGACGCCCTTTCCTCCTGAGTCATGGTGCAGTATTTCTTTCTGATGACGTTTGATGGGACGTTGTACCAGTCGATGTGCTAGGGTGGCTTCTTTCATCTTCAAATCAGCCACAATGGCAGTCACGTCATAGTTAAAACGTTTCGCATGTGCTTCGCGACTGTCGTGCAATTCTTTAATAACGGCATCTTCTAGCATGATGATTCTCCTCTTAATTCAATGGGGGTGCAGAGGATAGGCAAGTCATAACCTTCTCTCTGACAAACCAGTCGTATTTGTTTTTGTAACTGGGCATTGGCAATATGGCGACAATTCCAAGTCAGCAAGTAATCCATTCCATACACGGTGGCGGTAGCAATGTGCAACGCATCATCTGCCGCTTTCGTAGGTAACAGGTGTCCCGTCATAAAACGACGTGCCAATTCTTCAATTTCTCGATTAGAAGGTAGCAATGATAAATCTTGTAGCACTTCTAAGCGTTGGTTAGCTACGGTTGGATCCCCACGGCCTGCTTCTTCTATGACCAGTGGTGAAGTGTATAAGTCAAACTCTTGACGAGAATGAGTCCACCATTCTAAAGTGAGTTGTTGGTAGGTGGCTATCACTAAGTCTCGATGTGGACGGGCCGTCAAATAGCTAACTACGCTGGTTTCAATGTAAATGGTCGGTTTTTCCATGCTTAACTCTGTTAGGGCGTTTTCCAATTTAATTTGAAAGACGGAATAAATTCCGGACTCCATAGGCACCAGCTAGAGCGGGGCGTTCCACCTTCCCTCGTCCCACTTAGATTTGTCAACTCTTCGAGAGTTGACAAATCTTTTCGGTTTTTAGATTTGTCAACTCTTCGAGAGTTGACAAATCTCTCTTCGGGTTATTAAAACCCAAGCGTTTTTTGTTGGAATTAAATTCTGTGCTTCTTAGTTATAGTTAACGTGATAATTGTCAAAATTCCCCAAACTTATTTTAAATAAATTTTTTCCTATGTATTTTCAATGAGTTGAAAACGTAAAATGACATACATTTAATCATAGTTTTCACCCTTCACGACGGACACATTTTTCAAATACTTGCTTCGAGTATGGATGGAGTCTGGAATTCATTCCGTTAGAATTAAGACGGAATAAATTCCGGACTCCAACTGCTAAGATTCGGCTAGGACGTTCCACCTTCCATCACCTCATTTAAAAAACGAGGGAAAGTTAGTCGTTTCGGAAGACTACCGTGTTTGAAAGGGTAGTCGCTTTTCTCAAATCTTTCTAATTCAATTTCTACTGTGAGGTTAATAGGTTCTATCACCAAATTACGGGCAATACCCCAGCCTGTACGATTTCTTCATCTCTCGTCAAAATTGCCACGATGTACCCCAAATCCTGTAGATACAAACCGGTACTCACGATTAACCTATCATGCAATTCTGGAATGGTCATCCCCTCCTTGGTCAAACTACGTTGAAAGATAGGCAAAGTGAGGTCATAGATGTCTATTCGCCTATCTTGTAAAATTCGGGTCAAACAAACAGACATATTGGGAATGCTAGTCCGTTTTTTGTCAATGACCAATGCCGTTTCGGCTAAGGCTATCATCGGTAAAATCAGTTTACTGTCACGGTCAGCCAACACCTGTTTAGCTTGTGTACCCAAGCGTGGATTACCTTCCAAATACCATATCAGGGTATGAGTATCGACCACATATAGTAATATCCTTATCCAGTTGTCCCATAATGAGTTTGGCCAGCCAGCAGGGATAACACCCCTCGAAGGGGTGTTATCCCTCGAAAAGTACAACAGTAGGTGAGTATTACTATATCTGTTAGAAACGGTTGAGATACTCATCTGTGGGTCTCCATTCAGCTATTTTAAAATCTTCCCAAGTGGAAAATCTTTCCCCAGCAAACTCACCAAATTGTAAGGGACGATTAAGTTCGTTGGCATCCGGTTCTCTGGTTAGACTGTCACAAGTACACTGGATAAGTTGAAGTCGACTCTTAGGAGACAGCAGATTAATTTTATTCATCATGTCTTGAAGAATCAGCGGTTCTGATAACATCAGTTTATTTCTCCTCGGTTGGTCCAAAATATCTCCCGTCCGGACCTCTGGCGAACCCTTTTACCGGTAAGCCAACGGGCAGAAACATTTCGCCAAGGCGCCCCTAAGGGAGACTTATCTCGTTCCCACGCGCCGGCGTGGGAATGCCGTCTGGACGCGCGCTAGCGTCCCTTTCCCGCAACGCTGGCGCGTTGCCCGCTGCATTCCCACGCCGGCGCGTGGGAACGAGATAAACGAGATAAAAAAAATTTCTTGCGCCCTACAATCTAGTGAATCAAATCCAACTATTTTCTGTTGGAATTAAATTCTGTGCTTCTTAGTTATAGTTAACGTGATAATTATCAAAATTCCCCAAACTTATTTAAAATAAATTTTTTCCTGTGTATTTTCAAGGAGTTGCAAATGTAAGATGACCTACATTTAATCATGATGTTCACCCTTTACGACGGATACATTTTTCAAATACTCACTTAGATTCACTTAGATTTGTCAACTCTTCGAGAGTTGACAAATCTGTTCGGTTTTTCGTTCTTACTCGGCTAAAGTCTGGACGGAATAAATTCCGGACTCCTGACTCCTACGCAGAATTATTTTATTTGGGCTAAGTTAACCGCTTATCCGTCGGGGTTTAGAGGGTCGGCCTAATGAATTTGACCTGAGTGTTTCCTCAATTAAAGCCGTCGTTAGTCACGCACGGTTACCACTTTACCAGGGTTAACTTCTCAATCTCCTCAAAATGCTTGTCATGAGTGGCTAATGGCAAATCATTCACTAAACAAGTAGCGGCAATCCAAATATCATTTTCTGGCAGAGGTCGTCCTTTATCTTTCAACTGTTTGCGTGTCTCACTATAGATTTCAGCGACTAATTCGTTAATGTTTAGCACTATGCAACGCCGAAAAAATTCACGAAAACGCAATTCATTATCCTGACGTTTGGCCGAATTTTTAGCCCCAAATAATAACTCCCCACAAACGGTTACGGGTAAATAAATCTCTTGATATTTTTTAAGCAACTCAATCACTGCCGTCCTATTATTCAACACGTCAATCACGATGTTGGTGTCCAGGGCAATCTGGTCGGTTTTCACCATTCTCCCTCCAGGTGCTGAAATTCCGTTTGTATCAATTGACGCATCGCGTCGGCTTCCGCATCGTCCAAAGTGCCCGCCAAGGCGAAAATGGACAATGAGGGTGTCGTCGAGACTTGTTTTTTCAGCAGTTGCCAAAATTCAAACAATTGAACTAAAGCCGTTAGGTTGGCAACTCCCTGAATTTCTGAAATAAGTTGTTCTTTGACTGAGAGGTTCAAATTTGCTTCTCCTGGTCCCCTTGATAAAGGAATAATGTTTAAAACTTACTTAAGAGTTCATCTAATTCAGTAACTCGCCCTTCATTTTCAGTAACTCCTCCTTCATTTCCTTCCGTTTTTCTTTTTGCCTGACAAGACATGTCAAAAGTACTTATTTTACGGATGCTAATAACGTCAGCAAAGTTTACTGCCTCATGACCTTCTCTGATAATTTCCTTCGGAAAACTTCCCTTAATTTGATATGCACTAACTGCGGCTTTATTTTCTAAAATAGCTTTCAGGAAGATTTTTCGAGACTCATCAGCTTCTTCTTTTAATAGTTCTTCTAACAGTTCGTCTTTAGCTATACGCTTCACCGCGATAAAAATTTGGTCGTTAAAGCGTAACGTAACTTCATCAAATTTATATCTCTCAATAATGTCGCGTCTCTTGTTGATTATAGAGTTAATTACCCCTAATAGAGTAGTCTTCCCACTCCCATTAATACCAAGCAAAATATTGACTTGGGGGTCAAGTTGCCAACTTATGTCAAATTCACCCCAGAGATTTTTGATTTCAACCCATTCCAGATAGGTAATTTTTGATGGTGTCATGTGCTTATACTCTGTTTGATTAGCGGAAAAAATTATAATTCTATGACGATTCTAATAAAATTAATTGCTTTGGCCGTTCTAGCGCAATCTCTTGAACACGTCCCCGAAAATTTAATAAGTACTGAAGCAGCAATTTTGGTAGTCCCTACCAGCAGCCAATGGAGGTACTAACCGCAGTGGTGTATGACGCTTCGCTGATACACCCTACCGCCTACCGCCGAGGTCGAAGATTCCTAAACCTGGTAGGTGCTAAGTTTCCTAAACCTTTGAGGTTTAGGAAACTTTGAATCTTGGTAATTCATTGAATTTTAAGACCTCCATTGCTTTGGAGGGACTACCTGTTATTCACTTTTTTTTAGCCTCAGAAGTAGAAACGACAGTTTCTGTGGTCTTAGATTCAATCTTAGTTTCGGTGTTGACTCCAGTTTTGGTGTTAACTTCAGTTTCCGTTTTAACTCCAGTTTCCGCCTTAACTTCAGTTTCCAGTTTAACTTCAGTTTCCGTTTTAACTCCAGTTTCCGTTTTAACTTCAATTTCCGTTTTTACTCCAGTTTCCGTACTAACCTCAGTTTTGGTGTTAACTGCTGTTTCTTTCACCAGGTCTGTTTTAACTTGGGCTTTTTCCGCTTTAGCTATTTGTAAATTGGGATATTGTTGGCACCGTTTAGCAGCAGTTTTTCGTTTCAGTTGAAACTCAATGACCGCACATTCATGCTCTGGATACGTGGCCGAAAAATAATGACTACCATTGCCTTTCGCCACAAAATATAAACTCTCCCCGCCGGCTGGTTTAACTGCGGCCCCCAACGCGGCCCGACCTGGCATCGCAATCGGGGTCGGTGGCAAACCTGGGTAGAGATAAGTGTTATAAGGATTCTTCAGTTTTAAATCGACTTTACGAATATTGCCATTATAAACCGTACCTAACGCATAAATTACCGTAGGGTCAGTTTGTAACAGCATCTTTTTTTGGAGCCGTCTGACAAACACGCCAGCTATCAGTGGACGCTCCTCTGGTACCCCCGTTTCCTTTTCCACCAACGAAGCCAAAATTAAAGCCTCCGTAGCTGTTTTAAACGGTAAATTATTAACACGTTGTTGCCAAGTTTCTTGCAAAACTTTTTCCATAGTGTGATAAGCGCGTCGAAGAATGGTAACATCCGTGGTGCGGTTAGAAAAAGAATAAGTGTCAGGATAAAAACGACCTTCTGGAAATTGACCGGCTTGGTTTAACTTGGCCATGATAGTAGCGTTGTCAAGGTCCGTGAGGGTATGAATCAGATGAGGATGAGCATTGACTGCCGCCATTACTTGTCGAAAATTCCAACCTTCTGGTAGAGTCAAAGTATATTGAATGGTTTTACCGCTGACTAAAATAGCTAAAAATTGTTGCGGTGTAGTGCCAACAGGAATGGCATATTCGCCGGCTTTAATACGACGGGCTTGGTTTTGGAAGCGAGCTAATCCTACCCATAATATTGCACTAGGATAATTTAGCCATCCTTGTGCGATTAATTCCTTTGCTACCATATTTAAATGAGCATTAGGAGGTAACGTATAGTGCCATTCTTCAGTCAGTGGTAACCGAGCTTGTAGTTGTGATTGATATAACCAATATCCGACACCACTCATGATAATAATTAATGTCAGCACCATCAAGCTAAATAGCAAGAGAATTTTTAAAATAAGTTTAAAGGCAGATGATAGATTAGGCATAATAGCAATGAATAGTGAACCATAAAAAGTGGGATTGAGTAAATTTTAAGTTAAAGCAACCAGAAGTTTGATGAGCCACTGGTCCTTTAATCATCAGGCTTAAAAAAATTTGAGGAGTCATCCCTACCTTGATGATATAATTCCCGGCTTTAATTAAATTAGCGCGTTTTTGAAAACGTGCTAACATGACCCAAGTGAGCGCACTGGGGTAGTCAAGAACTTGTTTGTCCATTAAGTCCATTGCTATTTGCGCCAAATTAGTACCTGCGGACACGGTATAAGGTAAATCGTTGATGAGGGGAAACGGGGTTTGGAGTTTATTTTCATATATCCAATAACCGGCCAATCCCGTGACGATAGAAAATAACACCGTGAAAAAAAACAAGATTCGAACGAAATATAGCATATCAGTCTATTAATACAGAGGTGACAAACTTTAGTGGGTCAATTTTGGCACAGCAAAATCTTTTTGGCAAGTAGATTTCAGATAGATTTGACAACTTTTTTAAAGTTGTCAAATCTTGGTTAAATCACTCACCTTACGCACCACCACCCCTAGCCCCTCCTTGCTAAGGCGGGGAATATCCCCTGCGATTCAGGTGGTGCTTACTCCCCGCCTTACCAAGGAGGGGTTGGGGGTGGTCATGCGTAAGGTGAGTTAAATAAAATCTTGGTTAAATCTTGGTCAGATAAAATTTTGTACCTAAATACTCAGTGGTTTTTAATTTTCCCGTCTGCATCAATGTTTCTACCACCGACCAGTCCGCTTGATTTTTTACCAATAATTCCTTAACCGCCTCTTCTCGTAATGGATGTACTGCCGTGATGCTCAATAAATCATTAGCTGCATCGCCAGTCGCGGTAAAAGCATTGCCCTCATATTGTCCTAAGCATTCAAGTTGGGGAATTTGGCGGCTCACAATTTCGTAAAAACGAATCAATTCGGCTTCACTGGGAATACTCACGTCGATTTCGGCGGGTGGACGAGTGGGGAGGAGAATATAAGATTTTTGCGGTTTCAATTGCACCAGAAAATTCGCTACGCCTTCGGCATTTTCGACACTGGTATTGACTCCTTTTACTAACATAGTATCAGTCGCTAAAATACCGGTAAATTCCTGTGCAAAGGTCAACATGCCCGCTAAAATTTTGCTCAATTGCAGATTGGTATGGGCTTTATTCAAGCGTTGCCAAATGGCTTCATTCACCGTGTCTAGTTTTAAACTGACCCAATCGGCCTTATTTAGCGTGGCCCGAATTTCGGCTCGCCAAATGAGAGAAGCGTTAGAGATAATGGCAATTTTAATTCCCAACGGGCGTAATAAATCAATAGTTTCACTTAAACGAGTGTCCAAAGTGGGTTCCCCGTCCGGGACAAAACTTAAATAATCAATAGTGTCACCTTGTGCTTTGACTAAAGCGACACGCTCTTTGACTAAATGGGCTAAATATTCGGGGGCGTAAAAACCACGTTGTTTGACGGAAGTGGTACCAGCGCCGACTTGACAGTAAGTACAAGCGTAGGAACAAGATTTGGAGGGAATATTATTAATGCCTAAACTACGGCCTAAACGGCGGGAAGGAATGGGGCCGAAAATTTCCATAAGATTATGTTTATCTCAGACCTAGGAGTATAAAGCGAAGCTTTGTTACAAAGCTTCGCTTTGTACTCCTGAATTATTATTCACCCCCCCCAACCCCTCCTTACCAAGGTGGGGTTGGGGGTGGTTGTGCGTAAGTAAGGTAAGTTATTATTTAAAGTGTCTAAGGTTTGATCGTCACCTTAATTGGCAACACATTAAAGACAATCTTACCCACCTCCGTACCCTCGTTCACCCGGTAACCAAAGAAGAGGTCAAGGAAGCCTGGATAAACAAATTTACCAGAATAAATGTCCACTACGGTATAATTGTCTAAGGCCGTGACAGTGCTCAGTGGGCGCAATTCCGATAATAATAGTTGAGCATCTCGAACATCGTAAGGCCAAATTTTGATACAAGTGGTGCAACCGTCGAGCATGTACCACATAAAGCCATTGGCATACTGATCTGAATAATGGATCCCTGCCACAATCAAGTCAACTTTTTTGCCACGGTCTTTTTCATCCACTTTAATTACTCCTCTGGCCGCAATCTGGTCCGACAAAGTGACCACACTTTCCTTGAGATAGGTGCCGTTAGCTTTAGAAATACCGCCAATGACCGACGCAGTCGTGAGCACAGCTTTACCCGTGTTATCCACGGCACTAGAGAATAATTCAGTAGCGGCTAGGCATTCTTGTTCCATAAAGATACCGCCCTTGGTCTCAAAACAACTGTCAACCTCTCCTCCAGTTTCTTTACCAACGGTGACTTTAATTTCAAAATTAAAGGGGTTTTCCGCAACGCCATCACCGCTATCACCATCCGTATTAAAGATTTGGTTACTAGAAGTATAAGTACCTGCCGTATTCGTATTTTTCAATTGAATCCCAAAAATACTGGAACTACCGGCGGTAATTTTCTTGGGAAACGGCATGGTCAATTGAAATTGGCTATCGTTGAACGCTAAATTATTCAATGATAAATCCACGCCACCGGTATTTTTCACCTCAAAAACTAATAGCGACACGGTAGCTCCCACCTCAACCGTTAATTCTACCGCTTGAGTTTGCCCATCTTGAAGCTCTTGTTTAGTGCCATCCTCTAACACCTGCCAGACCTCAATTTCTGGCTCCGTCAAACTGCTGACCACCATGCCTTTCAAATTGAAAGTAAACGGCTCCTCATCGCTATCATTACTCTTCAAAGTGACAGAGCCATTAAAGTTACCGGCGGTAGTCGTATCAAATTCAACAATAAAACTCGTGAGTTTTCCTGAAGTTAAAGTGGTCGTGGTAAACTCACTAGACGACAATGAAAATTTTTCGCCGGTGAGAGAAATCGGATTCTCTAAAATCAGGTCCGCGCCTCCTTCATTTTTCACCGTAATGGCCTTAGTTATCCCGCTACTACTAACTATTTGCGTACCAAAATCAATTTCGCCGGTGTAATTGACCACGTTATTAGAGCCATCTAACACCGCAATATCTGGTACTGGTCCGACCACGCCTTCCACCTCAAAACTAAACGTTTTCACTGAGCTACTGCCGGTTTCACGGTAGTTAAAACTGACTGTTTCAGGCTTATCAGCACCCGCCGCGGTAAATTGACCCGCATGGGTGGCCGTCATCGTGAGGTCAAAGGCAATCGCGCCTATTAACGCGGTGACTGTCGACGGATTACCAAACGCATCTACTGTAAACGGTTGAGTGCCGTTATTATTACTAACCGCAATGGGAGGCTCAATGCGTAAATCCGCTCCACCGGCATTGGTCAGAGTAATCGTTTTTGACACCGGTTTGCCCTTCACGGTGCTACCAAACGACATGGCATTGCCAGCACTAGAAGAAGCACCAGTACTTATTTCAGTGGCAGTCCCCGTAATTACCTCATCATTCGTCCCTTTCCAGACATGCAATTCTGACGTGGCCGGATCCACCACCTGAGCTTGGACCGTAAAATTGAAAGGACTCTCATCGGAATCATTAGTTGAAAATGAAATAACCGTCATCGACATACCGCCCGTACTCAAAGCGGAAGGGGTTACTGCGGCAGGATTAAACTGAATGGCAAACGTAAATTCTTTGCCAGTGGCCACAAAGGTGGTAGGAAAAGTACCATTGAGACTGAAACCAGTGTTGTTAGTCGTATTATTAAATTGTAGTAACCCGGTTTCCAAGGCACTGACAATTAAGTCCTCATTGCCAGTATTTTTCACCATAAACGTTCTGGTAATAGTAGCCCCTGGCGTGGTTTTTCCGAATTGAATAGGCGTAGCCAAAGTATCATCGATGATAGCCACTGGCGGATAACTAGCGGTTGCCCCTGACATCATCACTTCAATTTCGGCGGCCGCTTTAACGGTGGTCGGTAAGGCTAATCCACCTACGCTGAGAACGAATAACCCTGTCAGTAGATGCTGTCGCAGGGGTTTAAGTAAAGCTAATACCTTAAAAAATGGAACACTAGATGAATACATATAAGCCTCATTATAAAATTGATAACAGTATATTAAGAGTATATAGACAAAATCTGTTTTTTCAAGTTTTAATTTCTATTTCAGTAATAATATCTGAAATTTTAATTCAAATACAATTACTCAATTTAAACGTATTTAGTTATTGAATTATATAAAGATATACTATTATTTTTTTCATATTAACTCAATTTAACTCGATTGTGTTAAACTTAGAAAATATCAATCCATTATATTATATCAGGATTTGATTCACCAAACCATAAACTAAAAAATTGGTAATCCCTCCAAATTAATGAAGGTCTCAAAAGTCAAAGAGTTATAGCGAGTCTAAGGTTTCCTAAGCCTCGAAGGCGAAGGCAAACCTAGCACCGATTACCAAGACCTCCATGATCTTGGAAGGACTACCAAAAAATTGAAGGAGAAAATCACATTGACTACCAAACCTATCTCATCTCGTAACCACCGTGGATGGCATTATCTATTCCCGTTTTTACAGTGGCTACCCACGCTTAATCGGCAAATTTTACTCACGGATGTATTGGCAGGTTTCACCGGAGCCATTATCGTGTTACCACAGGGAGTAGCTTATGCGTTAATTGCAGGTTTACCCCCAGAATATGGATTGTATGCCGCCATCGTCCCCGCCATCGTCGCCGCTTTATTTGGCTCCTCATACCATCTGATTTCGGGCCCCACGGTGGCCATGTCGATAGTAGTGTTTACCACGCTCAGTGGACTGGCACCAGCGGGAGTGGAGCATTTTGTAGGAAGTCCCCAATTTATCACCTTAGCCTTGACGATGACTTTTTTAGCCGGCCTGTTTCAACTACTGTTGGGACTGGCAAAATTAGGCACCTTGGTCAATTTTGTCTCTCATTCCGTCGTCATTGGTTTTACCGCCGGTGCCGCTATTCTAATTGCGACCAGTCAATTAAGAAATGCGTTAGGGGTAGCGATTCCTAATGGCGATTCCTTTTTACACACCTGGCTAAATTTATTTCGAGCCTTGCCACAGACTAATCTTTACGTCCTCACCATCGCCCTCATCAGTTTGCTGACCGCTATTTTATTCAAAAAATATCTACCGCGCTGGCCGGGCATGTTATTGGCCATGGTCATCGGTAGCCTGTTAGCTTATGGCTTAGGTGCCGCTGAACATCAAATTAAATTGGTCCCGGCCATTCCGTCTTCACTGCCTCCTTTTTCATGGCCGGATTTTTCACTACCGGTGATTCGTCAATTAGCTGAAAGTGCATTAGCTCTGGCCCTATTAGGTTTAGTGGAAGCAGTCTCCATCGCTCGCGCCGTAGCCACCCGTTCTCAGCAAACCATCGACGGCAATCAAGAATTTATTGGGCAAGGATTATCTAATATAGTCGGAGCCTTTTTTTCTAGTTATGCCTCCTCTGGCTCTTTCACACGCACTGGAGTAAACTATGAAACCGGCGCTAAAACGCCACTGGCGGCCATTGTTGCCGCATTATCGTTAGCCTTGATTATCTTGTTAGTTGCCCCTCTTGCCGCTTATATACCACTTCCGAGCATGGCGGGTATCTTATTATTAGTTTCTTATAATCTCATTGACTTTCATCATATTAAAACCACTATCAAAGCCAGTCATTCAGAAATGGCGGTCTTGCTAGTCACTTTTTTAGCCACGCTGTTTTTAGAGCTAGAATTTGCTATCTATGTAGGAGTTATCTTATCCTTAGTGATATATCTCAATCGTACTTCTAAGCCACAAATAGTCAGTATGGTGATTGACCCTGACGATCCAAGACAACGTTTAATCAACATCAAGCGTAAAGGACTATCTGAGTACCCTGAAGTAAAAATTATTCGCATTGATGGCTCACTCTTTTTTGGCGCGGTCAATGCGCTCACTAAATCACTGCAACATATTGAAACACCTCATCTCTTACTGGTCTGTGAGGGGATTAATTTTATTGATATTGCAGGCGCCGAAATGTTGGCTCTGGAAGCTAAACGCAGACGGGCATTAGGAGGCGGATTGTATTTGGTTGGTTTGAAAATGAAAGCCGCCGAAATTCTGCAACGGGGAGGGTATCTGAAGGAGATTACTGAAGAGGCTATTTTTGTGTCGCGAATTGAAGCCATTAAAACCATTTTTGAGAAGCAAGGAAAGGCGTGTAAAGATTTGTATGCTACACCTATGTTAATGGAGGAATTGAAGTAGAGGCCGCTTCGAGTAGAGGTCGATAGAAGTAGCGGTCGCTTGGAGTAGAGGCTTTAGCCGCAATGCCATTAAGTTAAGCCGACCAAAGAAACCTTGAAGGTCTAAAACCAGACCTTCAAGGTTAAAACCTGACCGGGGGATTCCTTAACTTAATGGCATTGAGGCTTTAGCCGGGAGGCTGGCAGCGAACTAAATTTGGGGACCCGCCACGGCTAAAATCTCTACTCCAGCAAAGTTGGCCTTGCGCCATTCGGGCCAATTCTTCACCGCGTTTGCGGAAACTAATCACGGCTCTTCCTCAAGCAATTCTCGTCGAACTAGAATTTGCCGGTCTTTAAGTTCCTGCATGGCCGACATTAAATCTTTAGCATTGGCGGGGGAACTGGTTAAATATGCCGTTTCTTGCCAGGCATTGAAGTCCTCTAAACTCATCATCACCACCGGTTGGCAATGTTCACTGGTAATGATGAGAGGAACATGGTCAGTGGTCACTTTGACCATCATGGTAGGCCAATTGTTGACCATTTCGGTATAATTAATGGCTTCCATTTTCACCTCTTTAGGTTAATCGGTTGGGGGTTGAGAGTGCATTTCACCAGAAGTCAGAACACGGTAAAGACCTTGTAGGTTTTGGAAAACCTACGAGGTCTGGTGAAAAATATAGTAAAATCCATATAAAATTGTACGTACCCTCTGGAGTGCAATAAGAATT
>DZAL01000097.1 GCA_022729575.1 Thiomargarita sp. | reverse complement strand
TTCCCACGCGCCAGCGTTGCGGGAAAGGGACGCTGGCGCGTCCCGACGGCATTCCCACGCTGGCGCGTGGGAACAAGCAGAGGGATAACACCCCTCGAAGGGGTGTTATCCCTGTCTATAAACAGTTCAGATTGATTAAATCAAATGTAAGAATCGATGGTATTCCATTAACACGCTATTCGTATCTCCTTCGGCTTTGCTTACGCCGTCTTCAATCCACACGGTGCGGTGACAAAGTTGTTGAATTAGTACGGCATTATGGGAGACAAATACGACGGTTTTATTGGAGCGCATTCGCTCTTGCATCGCTTTGGCAGATTTTTGGCTAAATTCGGCATCGCCCACACTCAAGACTTCATCAATCAACAAAATATCCGGATTGACTTGAAACGCTACGGCAAAGCCCAGACGGGCTACCATGCCCGAAGAATAGGTGGCAATGGGCTGATCAATAAATTCGCCTAAGCCGGAAAATTCAATGATAGTGTTTAGTTTTGCTTTAATCTCCTTTTTGTGCAAACCCATCAAAATGCCGCTTAAAATGGCATTTTCTCGGCCCGTAAGATAGTAAGTGAACCCTAGCTGTAAGGACAGTAACGCGGCGTGATAGCCGCGATTGATATAGGTACCTTGATTCGGTTTAATAATGCCAGCTAATAAGCGTAACAGGGTACTTTTGCCAACGCCGTTGCGGCCAATAATGCCTAAAGTTTCGCCTTGGTATAAATCAAACGAAACGTCCTTCAATGCCCAAAATGGTTCTCCGAAAATGCCGCGGCGCCGTTTGTAATAAACGCCAATGTTGCGTAAAGATAAAATCGCTTCTTGTGTCATCACATCACCTTGGGATAAATAAATTCAAATTGATTAATTAAACGAGTGCCCAGCCAAATGCCAATAATGGAGAAAATGGCAATCACGGTGATTGCTGACAGGTTAGGCCAGGTATTGTACATTAAAATATCTCGATACATCTCCACTAAGTTGACAATGGGATTCATGTAATAATAGCCACGATAGGCCACAGGGACTAAGTCTGATTTGATGATGATGCCTGAAACAAAAAATACGGCTAATAAAATGTTTTCAACCACAAAACGTAGGTCTGGAATAAATGGAATGATGGCGGCCAGAAAAAAAGTTAAGGCGGTGGTAAATAACAGTTGCACCAATAAGACGAGAGGAATCGCTAAATAAGGTCGTCCCACGGGAAAGCCATAGCCCCATAAGAAAATTAGTAACAGAGCAAAAATAAAGAGGAATTTTACCGAGTCGGTGAGAATCAAAATGATTGGAAAAATCACTTTGGGGAGATGGACTTGTTGCATTAAGGCATGTCCTCCCAAAATAGTTTCGGAGCCGTGGGATAGACAAGATTTTAGCCATTGCCAGACGGCGAGTCCGACTAATAAAAAGGGAACGAAATCATCGGTTTGATGGCCTAACCAGATGGCGAAGAAGATGTAATAGACAAACATATACATGATCGGCTCAAAAATCCACCAGAGGAATCCTAAATAGGTGCGCTCGGCTTCCGCGCGTAAATCGGCGTAAGTTTTGTAGAGAATAAGTTCAATATATCTGAACAAAGTATCGAGTGGGTTATTGTTAATCATAATAACTGAATATGCGGCATTAGGTAGTTTGGTTAATTTAATAGCATTGAAGGTTAGGAGTGAGTCGTTTATTTTGGGTAATACCATTTTTTCATCTATAATAATAGCTAATTTAAGTACAAATTGCGCTCAAGCAGGGATAACACCCCTTCGAGGGGTGTTATCCCTCAAACTTCAAGCAGGGATAACACCCCTTCGAGGGGTGTTATCCCTCAGACTTCATCAGAAATCGAGAACTGACTGTAATTGTGCTATAATTAATTTTAGTTGAGTTGTTAGGTTAACCTCAATAATCTGTGTCAAATAAGTATCTACTGATTTGAAGGAGGATACTTTATGAGTACCTTTGCTGTAGAATTACGTAAGATTGCCGAAATTATACCACATAATAACGCTGACCGACTGGCTTTAGCTAAAGTCGAGGGGTTGGATTATCAATTTGTGATCGGCAAAGACGCTTATCGATTGGGCGAAACTGTGGTTTATTTTCCAATTGATAGTTTATTACCACAACCTTTAATAGAAAAATTAGGGTTAATCGGGCGATTATCAGGATCCAGCAAAAATCGCGTGAAAACTGTGAGATTGCGGGGAGAAATTTCCCAAGGTTTGGTATGTAAAACAATTGAACTACAAGCTTTGTTACCTCCTCATGGGGACCTTTCTCAACTCGATTTAACGGCGGAGTTGGGGGTCACCAAATATGAACCGGAACCTATTGTCTGTTTAGAAGGAAAATTAGTTCGATTACCGGAAGGGGTGCCGGCTTATGACATTGAAGGTGCTGACCGCTTTATCGAAGTGGCTAATCTCTTGATGGAGGTTCCAGTGTGGGTGTCAGAAAAATTGGAAGGGACTAATTTTTCAGTGACCGTGCGTGAGAATGGTGAAGTCTTTGTTAATCAACGTAATTATTCGATTATAGAAGAGGATGGCGTTGAGCATGAGTTTTGGAAAGTAGCTCGGCAACAAGGATTAATCGAAGTTGCGCAACGAATCTTGTCAACGATAGCGGCCAAACAAGTAACACTCCGTGGTGAGTTGTTAGGGCCACGGGTTCAAAAAAATTTGTATCGTTTAAAACATCTCCAAGTCTTCCTGTTTGATATACTGGTGGATTATGCTTATGTGGAAGTAGCCACTTTATTTGACTTGGCTCGTCAATTTGAGTTGGAATCGTTTTTAGTTCCTACTTTGGCTTATGGGGTGACTTTACGGGAATTTTTAGCCGGGCAATTACTGAAAGAAGCGAGTAATGGTCACAGTCGATTAGCCGATACGATACGGGAAGGTATCGTGATTAAACCGATGTCAGAGATGACTTCAACGGTATTGGGAGGACGATTAGTGTTAAAACAACGCTCGCCGGTGTATTTGGTGAAAACGGATTTTTAAGAGTTGACCACTGGTTGAAAGTGGTCTCTGCTACGGGTAGATTTAGATTTGACCACTTTTTGAAAGTGGTCAAATCTGCTTTTAGATTTGACCACTTTTCGAAAGTTGTCAAATCTGCTTTTAGATTTGACAACTTTTTGAAAGTGGTCAAATCTGCTACGGGTAGGATTTAGATTTGACAACTTTTTGAAAGTGGTCAAATCTGCTTTTAGATTTGACAACTTTTTGAAAGTGGTCAAATCTGCTACTATCTCTCCTCCTACGGATGCAGGGAACGGAAAAAACATGATGGTACACCTTGGTATAGTGATGGACCCTCTCACTAAAATCAAAATTCATAAGGATAGCAGTTTTGCTATGTTGTTAGCGGCTCAGGCCCGAGGTTGGACTTTATGGTATATGGAATTGCCAGACCTCTGGCTACGCGATGGTATACCTTATGCTTCTATGCGAAAATTACAAGTACAAGATGATTCTAAACAATGGTTTACTTTTTTAGACTCGTCGCAGTCAGCACCGCTTAAAAATTTATCAGTAATTTTAATGCGGAAGGATCCCCCGTTTGATTTAGAATATATCGTCGCTACTTACCTATTGGAGCAAGCAGAAGCTCAAGGGGTGTTAGTGGTTAATAAACCACAAAGCCTACGTGATGCTAACGAAAAATTATACACGGCTTGGTTCCCGCAGTGTTGTCCACCGACGCTAGTGACTCGTCAGGCCTCACGGTTACGTGAATTTTTGGCAAAATATCAGGAAATTATTTTAAAACCTTTGGATGGCATGGGAGGACACGCCATTTTTCGAATAATTCAAGGTGATCTGAATACCTCCGTCATTATCGAAATGCTGACTCAACATGAGCAACGATTTGTGATGGCACAGCGGTTTATTCCAGAAATTATATATGGTGACAAACGAATTTTATTGGTCAACGGTGAGCCGGTGCCGTATGCTTTAGCCCGGATCCCGGCCCCTGGGGAAAGTAGAGGTAACTTAGCCGCTGGTGGACGAGGTGAAGGGGTGGCTTTAACTGAGCGTGATCGATGGATTTGTCGCCAAGTCGGTCCCCGGTTACGCGAAAAAGGATTATTCTTTGTTGGTTTAGATGTCATCGGCGATTATTTGACGGAAATTAATGTCACCAGTCCCACTTGTATTCGAGAACTAGACAAACTGTATGAATTAAATATTGCCGACGATTTGATGACGGTGATAGCACAGAGACTTTAGATTTGCCAAAGGTAACCACCCCCAACCCCTCCTTGGTAAGGAGGGGAGTCAACCACCCCCCTTGGTAAGGAGGGGAGTCAACCACCCCCAACCCCTCCTTGGTAAGGAGGGAAGTCAACCACCCCCAACCCCTCCTTGGTAAGGAGGGGAGTGACCACCGCTTCTTTCTCCCCTCCTTACCAAGGAGGGGTTGGGGGTGGTTGTAAAGTAAGTGATTAACTAAAAAAATGACCATGTTTGAACCCAACAATAATATATCACCAGAATTTATACCGCGGACTCGTGTCAAAATTTGTGGCATTACCAATCCTCAAGATGCTCTCATGGCTGCTCAACTTGGGGTGGATGCCATCGGCTTAGTCTTTTATGAAAAAAGTCCACGCGCTATTTCGGTCAGTCAAGCGCAAGCTATTGTGCATAACTTACCGGCATTTATCACCGTGGTAGGTTTATTTGTCAATGCGGACCCCAATTTAGTTCATAGCATTTTAGCGCAAGTGTCGTTGGACTTATTACAGTTTCATGGCGAGGAACCCCCGGAATATTGTACTCGATTTGGCAAACCTTATATTAAGGCGTTACGAATGAAACCGGGGATCGAAGTACCCAGTTTTATTCATCGTCATCCACAAGCCAGTGCTATTTTATTAGACAGTTACTTGCCAGGCCTCAAAGGCGGGACCGGTGTCGTTTTTGACTGGCAACAAATTCCCAAATCACTAACTAAACCCATTATTATTGCCGGTGGTTTGACGGCGAATAATGTCAGTCAAGCAATTACCATAGTGCGACCTTATGCCGTCGATGTTAGTGGCAGTGTAGAATCGTCTAAAGGTATTAAAAATGAGGAAAAAATGACCGCATTTATGCGAGGAGTCTCCATGGCCATGGCTAAACCTTCTACCAATGATTTATATACTTTACCCGATACTCATGGTCACTTTGGACGTTACGGTGGACGTTTTGTGGCCGAAACTTTAATGCAGCCACTGGAAGAGTTGCAACAGGCTTATGAATGTTGTTTAAAAGATTCTGAATTTTTAGCCGAGCTGAATGACGTGTTGCACCACTTTGTGGGACGACCTTCACCGCTTTATCATGCTGCTCGTTGGTCGCAAATATTAGGCGGGGCGCAGGTTTATTTAAAACGGGAAGACCTCAACCATACCGGGGCGCATAAAATTAATAACACGGTTGGACAAGCCTTACTGGCTAAACGAATGGGAAAAACGCGCTTAATTGCCGAAACCGGGGCCGGTCAACACGGGGTAGCGACGGCCACCGTAGCAGCGCGTTATGGCATGGAATGTGTCGTTTATATGGGGGCTACGGACATTAAGCGACAAGCCTTAAATGTTTATCGAATGCGCTTATTAGGGGCCGAAGTTCGAGCCGTCCATTCGGGTTCGAAAACTTTAAAAGATGCCCTGAATGAAGCGATGCGCGATTGGGTCACAACGGTGGATAATACTTTTTATGTTATCGGCACGGTCGCAGGTCCACATCCTTATCCCATGATGGTCCGTGATTTTCAAGCGGTGATTGGGAGAGAGGCTCGTCAACAAATTAAAATTCAGGCCGGGCGATTACCAGATATTTTGATTGCTTGTATCGGCGGTGGCTCCAATGCCATGGGCTTATTCTATCCATTTTTAGCGGATAAACAAATCACCCTTTATGGGGTCGAAGCGGCCGGCGAGGGCTTAGACACCGGTCGTCATGCGGCTTCTCTATGTGCAGGTAAAGTCGGCGTGTTACATGGCAATCGCACTTATTTATTGTCAGATGCTGATGGCCAAATTACCGAAACGCATTCGATTTCCGCCGGACTGGATTACCCTGGGGTGGGTCCCGAACATGCTTGGTTAAAAGATACGGGACGAGTACAATATGTGGCTATCACGGATGAGGAGGCACTGACGGCTTTTCACGACTTGACTCGGTTGGAAGGGATTCTTCCCGCTTTGGAATCTAGCCATGCACTGGCTTTTTGCAAAAAATTAGCACCGACGTTAACGCCAGATAAAGTAATCATTGTTAATCTCTCCGGACGGGGGGATAAGGATATTCATACCGTTGCTACTCGAGATGGCATTATGAATTATGAATTATAAGCTCACCTTACGCATGACCACCCCCAACCCCTCCTTGGTAAGGAGGGGAGTAAGCCCCCCCCCTAAATCGCAGGGGAGATTCCCCGCCTTAGCAAGGAGGGGCTAGGGGTGGTTGTGCGTAAGGTGAGTTATCAGCGAAAGCCGATTTGACAACTTTCAAAAAGTTGTCAAATCTAAAAAACCAAGGCAGGGCAGATTTGACAACTTTCAAAAAGTTGTCAAATCTAAAAGCCAGGCAGATTTTACAACTTTCTAAAAGTTGTCAAATCTAAAGCCAGGCAGATTTGACAACTTTCAACAAGTTGTCAAATCTAAAGCCAATCCAAAACCCACGATTCAATTATAGGAGTCATAAAACCATGTCACTTACTCACAAATTATCTTACTGGCATCAAATTGCCCTCCTTCTCCTACTGTGTTATACCAATCCAGCAGGTGCCGCCGCGACCGCGCCGCCGGTCAATCCTCCTGATGCTCTCACGCTTACCTTTTTACCCTATTTAACGGCGGGCGAATTGATAAAAAAATACACTCCACTGGTCAAATATTTGGAAAAACATATCGAGATTCCCATTACCCTCCAAGTCTCCAAAGATTACCAGGGACACACGCAACAAGTTGGCGAGGACAAACTAGATATTGCTTTCTTAGGCGGTATCCCTTATATCAAAATGGTCGCCAAGTATGGCCAAAAACGTCTATTGGCGCGTTATGAAATGCACGGCAAACCGACCTTTCAAAGCGTTATTGTGGTAGCTAATAATAGTCCCTTAAAAACGCTCAGTGAACTGGCCGGCCAACGATTCGCCTTTGGCGACCCTAACTCGACTTTAAGTACCCTCGTCCCTAGTTATATGCTCAAACAAGCCGGCATTACTTTGGAACAATTAAAAGACTATGAATTTCTAAAAAATCAACCTAATGTCGTGCTAGGAGTATTATTTGGTGATTACGCGGCTGGTGCTGTTGCACTAGAGGTGTTTGACGAATATAAGGCTCGCGGAATACGCGCTTTAGCGGTCTCGCCGGCCGTGTCCACTCATGTCTTTGTGGCCAGTAATTCGCTATCTGGAGAATTGGTAAAAAAATTACAGACCGCTTTTTACCAATTGAAGGAATCTCCTGAAGGTCAAGCAATTTTGTCAGCCATTGGCAAAGAAATGACCGGTTTTGTACCGGTTCAAGACAGTGATTATGATTTATTACGTACCATTTTCAAGGAGACACCCGCGTTACCTACAGGGATTACTGCCAAATAAAAAAACCCCGGAATCCAAATTAAGAGCTCACCTTACGCATAACCACCCCCAGCCCCTCCTTAGTAAGCTACTCTATGCACATAAGTTTGTAACCTGTTGAAATTAAATGTAATTCCAAAACGAGGCCAAAAATTATTTCTTTGGTTTATCAATGGCTTAACTGATTTACCATGAACTTGTGTGCATAGAGTAGCCTTAGTAAGGAGGGGAGTATACGCCAATTGGGTTGGCAGGGACCACTCCCCTCCTTAACAAGGAGGGGCTGGGGGGTGGTTGAGTTAACGGTGCGTAAGGTGAGTTAAGAGAAGAGTTGACAACTTTCGAAAAGTGGTCAACTCTTGAAACTGATAGATTTGACAACTTTCGAAAAGTTGTCAAATCTTTAAGAAATCTTTAAGAGTCTACCACTATGTTGCAAAATATCCCCGCCTTACCACGTCGTTTATTGACCTTTTTCATACTGATATTCTTAATATTTTTGGGCACGGCTAGTTTCTTAGTAGTCTCCCACCAACGCAATTTATTATTGACCCAGGAAGAAAAACGCGCCTATTTGGAATTAGATTTAATTGGTGGTTTTATCGCCGAGTCATTTTTAAAAAATGATTATTCCGCGGTCAGTGAATTTTTAACCAGTTGGGGTAAGCAACGTCAATACATTATTAAGTTAACGGCCACACTCAAAAACGGTTTTACTCTCGTGGATTATCAAAGCTCTCAACTGGCTACCGACAGCCTAGTCATCACTCGCCGCGTCAATTTTCACAATAATTATCTCGACTTCCAAATGGTGAGTGACTTGAGTAATGTGGGCACCATGGTCCAACAATTGAACTGGCATCTGCTGGCCATTTTTACCATACTCATTGCACTACTGAGCTTTATTCTCTGGTTAGCCTTATTTAAGATTGCATTACTGCCGATGGAGCATGAAATTCGCAAACGGACTCAGGAATTACATAAGGCCAATGAATCTTTACAACAAGAACGTGACTTTGTCTCGGTCGTACTAGATACCATCAGCGCGTTGGTGGTGGTGTTAGATGCCAAGACTCAAATCGTGGGCTTTAATCAAGCCGCTACTCTAATTACAGGATACCATTTAGAGGAAGTGAAAGGTAAGAATTTCAACGACTTATTTGCCGAAGCCGAATTTCAACGGATGCGACAAATTCTTAAATATTTGTCTCACAGTCGTGTAGCCAGAGAAGGTTGTGAAACGCCTTTATTCACTAAACAAGGAGAGTCAAAAACTATCGTCTGGAATTGTACCGGGTTGCGCCATCTTCACCAGCCAGATGAATTAGAATATTATGTGGTCACCGGTATCGATGTCACTAAACGTCAACAAGCGGAGCTTGCATTACGAGAAAGTGAAGAACGATTCCGAGCTATTTTTGACTCTTCTAGCGATTGTATTATCGTCTTGGACCAGCAGTATAACTATTTGTATGCTAACCAATCGTTTTTAGATTATTTGGAAGCCACAGGAAAAGAAGTGATTGGCCAAAATCTTCACACGGTGCTATGTAAAACGCCTAAAGTGGCCACCTTATGGCAACAGCGAATCTACCAAGTCATTACCACTGGCACTTCGCTGTGGGTGGAAGATGTCATACCGCGCCATCATCAATTGCGATATAGTGAATCTGTGCTATCACCCGTGCGTGATGCCGCAGGTAAAGTCTTTGCTTGTGGCATTATTTATCGAGATGTTACCGAGCGTAAACAAGCACAATTGGCTTTACAAGAAGCGAAAGAAGCGGCCGAGCAAGCGAAACAACAAGCGGAAATGGCAAATCAAGCTAAAAGTACTTTTTTGGCCAACATGAGTCACGAGTTACGTACTCCACTCAATGGGATTTTAGGATATACCCAAATTCTTAATCGCGACAAAACCTTGACGGCAAAGCAATTGGAAGGGATTAATATTATTCATCGTAGCGGTGAATATCTACTGACTCTGATTAATGATGTGTTAGACATCTCCAAAATTGAAGCTAACCGCATGGAATTGTATTTAACCGATTTTCATTTAGGCAATTTTTTACAACATCTGATTGACCTCTTTCGAATACGCGCCGAAAATAAGGGGCTGTCTTTTTTATTTGAACCTTTCGCGGGATTACCCCTCGGCGTGAGAGCAGATGAAAAGCGCTTGCGTCAAATTCTGATTAACTTATTAAGCAATGCCATTAAATTCACCAAGCGCGGTGGCGTGGTGCTAAAGGTTGGTCCGGACCCTCATCATCAGTCTCAAACCGGCCCCCAGAAAAGGATTCGTTTTCAAATAGAGGACACTGGAATGGGGATTGCTCCAGACGAGTTAGAAGTTATTTTTGCTCCATTTCATCAGGCGGGAGACCCTAAATATCGGGCTGACGGGGCGGGTTTAGGATTATCTATTACTAAAAAATTGGTAGCCTTGATGGCCGGCGAAATTCAGATTAGTAGTCAACTCAATCGTGGTAGTTGCTTCAGTGTCATTTTGGAGCTGGAAGAAATTCCGCCGGAGTTATTATACTTACGCACACCGTTACCGCTAACTATTATTGGGTTTCAATTACCCTCATCCTTCCCAACCACTACTTGTAAAGTATTAATTGTAGATGATAAATGGGAAAATCGTGCGGTCTTGCTTAACTTACTTCAACCACTCGGGTTTGAGGTTGCCGAAGCCAGTCAAGGTCAAGAGGGTTTAATGACGGCTAAACAATGGAAACCTCAAGTCGTGTTGACCGATTTAGTGATGCCAGTGATGGATGGTTTTGAGTTAACTCGCCAATTGCGCCGTCTGCCGGAATTTAAAACCACTCTGATTATTGCTAATTCCGCCAGTGTGTTTGAGCAAGACCAACGTCAAAGTTTACAAGCTGGTTGTGATGCGTTTGTGCCAAAACCGATTCGGGCGGAAGAATTATTAGCGTTGTTACAAACGCATTTAGATTTGACTTGGAGGTATGAGCAGTTGTCTCCCGTTACTCCCTCGACCACTTCAACCAGCGAGCCGTTGTCCACTTTGGCGGAATTGGAAAGCCCGGCTAATTTATTTGGGCCTAATCCAGAGCAAGCAGAGGTGTTATTTGATTTGGCGATGATGGGTGATATTTATGGCCTGGTAGAGGAGGTAAATCGATTAGCGGAAGAAGATGCACGTTTAGTAGATTTTTCTAATAAAATTAAGCAATTAGCCAAAAATTTTGAAGAACAAAAAATTAGTGACTTGATTGAACAATATTTAGTGCGTTAGATTTTCACCTTCGATTCCCAACCACCCCCAACCCCTCCTTGGTAAGGAGGGGAGTAACCTCCCCATTGAACGATATTTAGTGCGTTAGATTTTCACCAACCACCCCCAACCCCTCCTTGGTAAGGAGGGGAGTAACCTCCCCATTGAACGATATTTAGTGCGTTAGATTTTCACCTTCGATCCCCAACCACCCCCAACCCCTCCTTGGTAAGGAGGGGAGTGACCACCCCTCTGTCTCCCCTCCTTACCAAGGAGGGGTTGGGGGTGGTTGGGGGTGGTTGGGGGTGGTTGGGCGTAGCACCTATTAAACTAAACGACTGGTTAAATCGATCACCCTCGATACTTCTTCTAAACTGCTACTGCCTTCTAATACTCGACGAATGCCGTCTAGGGCCAATGGTTGAAATCTTTGGTGTTGCGCGTGTTGTTTGATGTCATAAGTAGTCGCCCGATGAGCAATCAAATCTTGTAACGATTCATCTAGTCGTAATACTTCCATCAAGGCAAATCGTCCTTTATAACCTCGTTGCTCACATTTATCACATCCTCCTGGCCCATAGAGAGATACCTCTTGGTCGGCGCTCAAGTCTAATAAACGTCGTCGTAAGTGGTCCGGAGAATAGGCTTGTTTACATGCTGGACACAATTTACGAACTAACCGTTGCCCGACCACGCCAATAATATTTTCAGCCAGAATATCTGGTAACACGCCAAGGTCTGACAATCGCGGCATCGCACCAATGGCGGAATTAGTATGCAAAGTAGAATAGACTTGATGCCCGGTCATGGCGGCGCGAAAGGCCATTTCGGCGGTATCTTTATCTCGAATTTCACCGATTAGAATAATATCCGGATCTTGCCGCATCATTGAGCGAATGCCATTAGTAAAGTCTAATTTTACGGCTTCATTGACTGCGGTTTGTCGCACTTGTCCTAAGACATATTCGATGGGGTCTTCCAAGGTCATAATATTCACTTGTTCATTATTCAGATGTTTTAGGATCGAATATAAGGTGGTGGTTTTGCCACTGCCCGTAGGACCAGTCATTAAAATCACTCCTTCCGGGCGTGCAATCATTAAGCGTAAAGCGTTTAAATTGTCCGCGGTGAGTCCGAGTTGGTCGATGGCCATAATGCCTTTTTGACTGTCTAAAATCCGTAGCACGATATTTTCACCAAAAACGGTGGGTTGGACCGAAACGCGAAAATCAATGGCACGACCGGCCAAAGTTAAAGTAATACGCCCATCTTGTGGAATTCGAGTTTCGGCAATATTTAAGCCGGCCATGACTTTTAAGCGGACGGCCATGGCAGACCAGTAATTTTTATGCAAACTACGAATTTGTTGTAACACGCCATCGGTGCGGTAACGAATGCGCAAAAATCCTTTTTCTGGTTCAAAGTGAATGTCGGAAGCACTACGTTTGACGGCATCCGAGAGCAGGGCATCGATTAAGCGGACAAAAGGTTGACTGTATTCATCGCGGGTGGCTAAAAAATTTTGATAATCTTGTTGGCCGGTTTCAATTTCGATGAGAATGCCATCTATCGATAAATTGAAACCATATAAATTATCCAAAGTATTAATAATTTCGGCCTCCCCGGCTAACACGGGGATTATTTGAATATTTCCGCCCACCGTCGCTACCAATTGGTCTAAGGCTAAGACGTTAAACACATCGGCCATGGCCACGGTTAGGGTGTTGGCGGTTTTGTCAAAACTAATGGGAAGTAGGGTATAACGGTAGGCTAAGGCTTTGGGGACTAGCTTAATAACTTCATGGTCGACTACGATTTTCGATAAATCAACGCTGGTTTGTCCTAGTGATTGACTGAGCAAGTCGCGCATTACGGCTTCGGAGACAAAGCCTGAAGTGACGAGAATTTTGTTTAACGGTAGCTGAGTCTTTTTTTGCTCCGTGAGTGCAATCTTTAATTGGTCGTGGCTGATAATACGTTGCTCGATCAGAATGTCACCCAGGTTGCGATTAGATTTTTCTAGGGATTTCATAGTGTAATAGGAGAGAGGACAGTTTTGGTTAGAATTAGGAATTTACTTTACGCCCAACCACTCCCAACCACCCCCAACCACCCCCAACCACCCCCAACCCCTCCTTAGTAAGGAGGGGAGGAAGAGGTGTGGTTACTCCCCTCCTTACTAAGGAGGGGTTGGGGGTGGTTACTCCCCTCCTTACTAAGGAGGGGTTGGGGGTGGTCACTCCCCTCCTTACTAAGGAGGGGTTGGGGGTGGTTGATTTAGGAATTAAGTTAACGTGGGGCGAGCCACATGCAGTTAAGGTCATCCGGTCAGGTTACAGTTAGTTAGCGTTGCTCTGAATTTTTGGGGATGACAACGAGCCGAGTTTCCGAGGCTAAATCATGCCAAGTCCGTTTTTGTTTATCCCCAAGTGCCCACCAGAAGCCTAAGCCGATAATTGACCAACTGATGATGGCTATAATAAATCGTCGTAGGGTGGACCACCAGGTGATTTTGGTGTCGGTGGTCGATTGTAGGCGAATCCGCCAGGCCATCATGCCTAAAGTTTGTCCTCCCCATAGCCAAGAGGAGGAAAAATAGAGATAGCTAATAATCAGTAGGTAAATTCTAAACCAGGGCATAGTGATGGAGTCGACGGGCCATCCTATCTGGAATAAACCGGTGGCAAAAAAGAGTACGGAGATGAGCAAAAAACTATCATACAAGATCGCACCGAGTCGACGAAATAGGCCGACGGAGAGGAGATTTGGTTTAGTGTCGAGTGAGTCCATAGTTAATAGTTGATACCTAATAATGCAGATTTGAGAAGATTTGACAACTTTTGAAAAGTTGTCAAATCTAGGAGGAAGAGGTGACAATTTTCGAAAAATCGTCATCGCTAAAATATTTTTCGATGAGGCTAATGACGGTGTTAGCTTTAAGTTCTTCTAAACAGTAGCTGTTACTTTGTTTGAAACGGCCACAACCTTCTTGATGACAGGGTACACATCCACCTACGGGTTGAATTAATAAGACGTTTCCAACTTGTTGAGTGCCTTTGCGGCGAAAAGGATTTTGGTTTGAGGTATAACCGTGGGGCCAGGGTGACCATTTTAAGGGGTTGGTAGGTCCGTAGAGTGCGACCGTGGGGGCCCCGGTGGCGGCGGCTAAGTGAGTTACGGCGGTGTCGGGGCCAACATATAATTGACTGGTTTTAATTAATTGGGCGATTTCACCAAAATTTAGTTGGCCGGCGATATTGGTAACGGCATTAGGAAAGTCTAATTGGACTTGTGCTAAGTAGTGATGTTCTTCGGCCTGGTCGCCGCCGGTAAGCAGTACTCGCCATGGTTTTTCTAAAAAATAAGCGATTAAATTGCGCCATCCTTCTATGGTCCAGCGTTTGTATTTCCACATGGGGACTAAATGAAGCACGACATAAGGCTGTGTGTGCCAGGCAAAGGGTATGCGTACATCGTCGGCTGCCAGGGTGGTGGCGGTGGGGATGACGAGGTCATAACAGCGTTCAATGCCTAGTAAATCGGCTAATCTTAGATTTTGTAAGACCGTGTGGGTAGATTCATTGTCTAGTTCGGTCCAAGCCTGGACTATCATTCTCTTCCAAGTCGCTTGCCAATATCGTGGTGGGACCACTGCGATTCGTTGCCGAGCGGCTAACCAGGTATAGATTAGTGGTCGGTCGCCGGACAAGGTTGAAATGGCTAGGTCGTAGCGTCGAAAAATTTGTTGCCATAACGTTTGATATTGTTTTAGATTGGGGTGCTCGGCAATACTTATTAAATGGTTGAGGTCAGGATTGCCGGCGAGCATTCCTCCTTTGTGGTCGTAAACTAATACGTCTATCGTGCTATTCGGATAGGCACGACGGATTGAGCGTAATAGGGGCGTGACTAAGAGAGCATCACCGATTTGACGGGTTGCGATTAATAAGATTTTATTAGCGTTGAAGTTTAACATGCGAATTGTTTCCTTTCCCGAAAAGATTTGACAACTTTTTGAAAGTTGTCAAATCTCGACCTGATCGCTTCAACTAGCGAACAGTTTACCTAGGTCTTCGGCACACATTCGTGAGTGACTGAGCAACATGCCTAGCACATTTTTTTGGGTAGCCAAGGTGACTAAAACGTGGTTTTGGTCGGTGTGCATAAACGCAACTAGACCTTGCCGATTTTCGGAGATAATATTGTCACAAGTGCCCATGTTTAATTCGGCTGTGATCGTATCACCTAAGGACATCAAGGTGCTGCCCATAGTGGCTAACCGTTCTAATGGGTATTGCTGGCCACGTTGTCGCATGGCACACAAATGACCATCGACGGTGACTATCACCGCGGCATTAATCACGTTGCAATTTTCTAGCAATTTTTCCAGTCGTTGTGAGGCTTGAGTAATAATGTTTTGAGGTAGCATGATAAGGTGATAATTCCTGATTATTGACCAAATTCTAACATGGCAATCAATGCCTCTATTAACATCACAATGCTTTCTGGTGAGCGGGCATCGACGGAAAATATCGGTAATTGAATGCTTCGTTCATTTAAGTAGTCGTGATAACGCTGTAATTCTGGCTCCGGCGAAAGATCCATGCGGGTTATTCCAATAACGGCAGTGGTTTCATTAATAAAACCACGAAAGTTATCAACGTAACGGGCTAAATCTCCAATCGGATCCGAGCCGGAGTTGTCTATTAAAATAATTAACCCTAACGCTCCCTTAATCAGAATTTTCCACATGTAGTCAAATCGTTGTTGACCAGGGGTGCCATAGAGGCGTAATTTTTGTCCATCGGCCAAGGTTAGTTCACCGTAATCCATGGCCACGGTGGTTTTTGACTTTTTTTGTGAGGTGGTTAAATCCGTGGCACGGACATCGGTATTAATTACTGGAATTTCACTGATAGCCGCGATGGCTGTGGTTTTCCCGGCACCCATACTACCTGTAAAAACTAACTTGATTTCATTCATAACATTGCCAAAAATTGAAGATTTAAAATATAATAATGCAAAGCTACGCTTTGAACTCATGGAATCGAGTTAGCTCTCTGAGGTTGGGCGCAACCGGGCTAAAATGGTTCTCAGTAAATTACGTTTTTGCTCGGACAGGTCCTTCTTCTCGATGGTCTTTTCCGTTTGAGTGGCTTCAACAATCACTAATCCTAGCACTTTACAGGCGTTAAAGAAGTCGATGACGGTGGCTGGTGGTAGTTGAGTTTTTTCGGCTACTTCGGATAGATCCGCAGTTTTTTTGAGCATGAAGGCAGCTAGATTCATTTGCGCGGGCTGATGAGGCAAAATGGCAAAATTTGGCCATTGTTTTAGTCGTACCAACGCTTGTTTAGATTGATTATCTATTAATCGACCGTGTGAGGCATGTAATGCGGTTAACCATAAAATAGTGTCTAGTGTATATCCTGACAAGGCTTGGTTTTCTACTTCTGAACGGAGCGATTCGACACTTAAGTCAATACTTTTAATTTTCTCCAGGGGGAGTGCGTAAATACTCTTAGGTAACAAGACTAATCTCTTAGAAATCGGGCGGGTAAAACAACGTTGTTCTTGTGGTAGTACATATAATGGTGTTTGGTCCGCACCAATCAGACATTTAGGTTGAGCGGTTTTTACGGCTTGCTCTAAGAGTCCTATTAAATAATATGATGGGTTAAAACACGAGGCTTCAGAGATGGTTGGCACCAGAGTAGATTTGGCGATAATCGCGGCGGAGGCTATTTTAGGTTCACTACGATTGCCAGTCAGCGGCGGCACGGCTGACACTTTAGTTGGTTTAGCTTCAATGACAGGACTGGCTCTAGTAGCCAATTCTTGACTGGTTTGTAACGTCGCTATTTCATTGAGCAACTGCACTAAAGGTTGCACTCGAACCGGTTTTTGTAAAAACCATTGGGTGTTATAAATATTTTGTTTGGCATACAAAACTGTGATTTTTGCTGACGGATGATTTTCCCAAAAAATTTTTCCTTCGGGTTGTTCGGCGTCGATCACCACAATATTTGCCGACTCCTCAAATTGCCAAGATGCCACCAATTGTTTCTGCACCAGTTGCAACATCGATTGAAATAACAAGGCATCCATTTTTTCAAAGGCTTTGACGGAAATTTTATAGATGTTCATCTAAACCAGTATTACTTAAGTTATCAAGAATTAAGAGTATGATGGTCGGTGATTTTAGGATTGTAAAATAGCTAACAGTGCATGAATAAGAATCTTGACATCATTGCTGATTCGAACATCCACTTCAAATGTTGGAAAAATTTGGCCACGTTCCAATAATTTATCCGTATAATCTGAAAGCATTACACGATTAGATACATCCAGGCGGGTAATCCCAATCACTGCTCCAGTTTGCTCAATAAAATCTTTGAACGCATCTAAGTAGAGGACCAAATCAGCCAACGGGTCTGGGCGTGCATTATCTATTAATAAAACTAGACCGATACCACCCTTGGTTAAAATATTCCACATAAAATCAAAACGTTCTTGACCTGGAGAACCATAAAGGTGAATACGGCTACCATCTTCCAAGGTAAAATAGCCATAATCCATAGCTACAGTAGTAGTTTCTTTTCTCAGTTTTCCTTCATCAGAGCAACGAACTTCGGTAGAAATAGGAGGAACTTCGCTAATTGCGCCAATTGCGGTAGTTTTACCCGCACCCATAGGGCCTGTAAAAATAATCTTTTCCATAATTTCAATAAAAATTATTAGTGAATAGCAACATTAAGTCAATAGTATATATTAGTAATAAACTAGAAACTAGGTTTCTTTCACTGAATTGACAACTTTTAACGAGTTGTACAACAGCCGATTTGACCACTTTTTGCAAGTTATCAAATCTCGACCGCTCTATTTTTAACGGTTAATTGTAATAGTATGATAGAATTTTTACAATTGAAAACTTAAATATCTCTTGAATATTTAGGTAATACCAAAAAAATAGTGACAAAACTCGTGGGTTTCGAAAACTTGCGAGTCCAGCAAACCAAATCTGTCAGGTCTGCTAGACTTGACAGGTTTCGATTAACTCAAAGTTTGAATTCAACCAAATCTTTAAAATTATATTTTCCATTATGACTGCTATTCGACCGCTTATTATATTCATTATACTGTTTCAGCTATTCATGGCTACTACCACCTCAGCGGAATCAATAACTTCGCTGAATTTACCTTTGCTTGGGGAAGCACAAGCGATGACGGCTCAAGGCCAGTTAATACCTACATCTACCGTATTTACCGGTGGAATCTCGGTTAATGGTACCGCTTATCAACCAGAAGTGACTCAAACACTGGCCGATGCGGTGAGAATAGAAGGTAACATGCAAATCGATCCGACTCATGTGAATCAACTGGCTGATCTCTTGGTTTATGCTAAATTAGAAGCCTCGACTACGGCTAATTTGAACAGCCCATTTTACCAATTGGATGTCCAGGATAATATTTCACTGTGGGACCAACAGCCGGCTAACTTAGTCGCATTTCGCCAAAATGTGATTTTATCAGCCCAGCAATCGGTTTCTTTATATTCTGGAACTTTTTATTTTCCTGGGTTACTCAACATTTTTTTTGGCTATCGTTTACAAGATGGCACTTTCGTCACTAATCATAAGGGGATGATGGTCACCATTAGTAGCAAATCAGTTAGTTCACGTTTTACCGCCGCCCCGTGTCCGTTTCCGATTCCCGATGGTAGTACGCTGATTGAGGGAACAGATTTCTCTTGTGGTTATGCCACGGTCCCAGAGCAACATGCGGACCCAGAAGGACCACAAATTCGTTTAGCCGTAGCCATTTTTCAGAGTCCCAATGACCAACCCAAATCGGATCCGCTCATTATGGAGCAAGGTGGCCCAGGGGGATCCACCCTAGAAACTTTTGCCACCAGTTTATTGGAGCCAGAAGACACTCTGGTTCGACCCTTGTTACAACGGCAAGATATTGTTTTAATTGAACAACGTGGTACACTCTATTCAGAACCTTATTTATTTTGTGAAGAGGTGAAACAATTCCAATTGGATTTATTCAAACGCTGGATGTTTCTCACCAATGAGGAGATTGGGCAACGTGCTGATCAAGCTCTAATAGATTGTCGTGACCGTTTTCTCAATGAAGGCATTAATCTCTCGGCTTACAATAGTGTCGAAAATGCGGCTGACATTGCCATGGTCGTACACGCGCTAGGATATTCTCAATTCAATTACTATGGCGTATCTTATGGTACCATGCTAGGTCAACACCTTATGCGCGACCACCGTCAACAATTACGGAGCGTTATTCTTGACTCGGTGGTGCCTTTGGAAACCTCGTTTATTCCGCTGACCGCTAACACCATAGACCGCTCGTTTAAACTACTGTTTGCTAAATGCGCGGCTGATAGCACTTGTACACGCCAATACCCAAACTTAGAACAAGTGTTCTTTGACACCGTTGAAAGTCTTAATGCTTCACCCACTGTTATTTCACCTAAAGACTTTGCGGGTAACACCTATGTACTACCTTTGGTGGGCGACGATGTCATGGGACAGATTGCCACCTTACTCTATTCAACCCCATTGATTCCATTCTTGCCAGCTATTATTTACCAGATAGCAGACGCTGACTACACCGTCAATACTTTATTGTTCGAGGAGATGGTCTTCAACGACACTAGCGCTGATGGTATGTTCAATTCGGTCATTTGTGCGGAAGAGGCTAATTATACCGATGCCGATTATCATACCGAAGGATTGTATCCACCAGTGGTAGAAATGGCTAACCGTCAAGATATTCGAGAGACTTGTGCATTGTGGCCCGTGAATCGGCTCGAGGCTTATGTGAATGAGCCAGTCAGCAGTCAATTACCCACCTTGATTTTATCGGGCGAATTTGACCCGGTCACCCCTCCCAGTTTTGGTCAAACCGTAGCTCAACATTTACCCTACGGTTACGCTTACACGTTCCCTGGTGTTGGACATGGCGTGATTGGAGGAGGAGAATGTCCACAAAGCATGATGTTGGCTTTTTTAAACTCTCCCTTCCTCGCCCCGCCAGAGGATTGTATTGCTAAAATGGAAATTAAATTTGCCGATGGGAGCGAGAGTGATTTATTGGATGGCACCCGGATAAAACCGGAGAGCAATTTTATTCTGGAGGGTCGACCTTTATTTTTCTAGATCTCACTCCCGACCCTCTTTCAGGAGGTATTAAAATCCAGGTGCTAACTTTCCTAAACCTTACCAGTTTGAGGTTTCTTAAACCTCACAGGTTTAGGAAACCTCGGCGATTCTAAGTTTCCTAAACCTCAAAGGTTTAGGAAACTTTGAGCTTTGATAACTCATTGAATTTTAACACCTCCATTGGTTTGGAGGGCCATTAAGTTAAGGAATCCCCCGGTCAGGTTTTAACCTTGAAGGTCTGGTTTTAGACCTTCAAGGTTTCTTTGGCCGGCTTAACTTAATGGCATTGGGGCTACCGTTGGCGGACATGTTGGCGCAGTTTAAACCTGCGGACGTGTTGGCGCATATTAAACCCGAAGACATTGAGAATTATCTGACTCAACTTAAAAAACCGTCACGCGCATTGACCACCAAAGCTAAAAAAGAAAGCTAAAAAAGAAAGTAGTTTAGCGTGGTGGGCTACCTGCAACCCCAAACCAGATTTGACAACTTTTCGAAAG
>DZAL01000096.1 GCA_022729575.1 Thiomargarita sp. | reverse complement strand
TTATTGGTGGGACTTTGGGTGGTGTGATTACCAATACCAGCAAAGTGGGGGGTTACTTCCAAGATGTCACCTTATTGGCCGGGACCAAGATTACCGGTGGGAGTCTCAAAGGAAAGATTAAAGGCAATAAGAAAGCTCCCGCGTTATTGGAGAATGTACGAGTGAAGAGTGGGAGTAAGTTATCGGGCGTGAAGTTAGGGAAGAATGTGAAGTTGGAAAAGGGAGTGGTGGTGGAATAAGGAGAGAACCAGATTTGACAACTTTTCGAAAGTTGTCAAATCTAACACCAAACCACAGTCAGGTAGGGTGGGCAATGGTTTTATCGTTGCCCACCACTATTGACCGTAGTGATAACAGGTGGGCAAACCACAGGACGTTTTTATCTCGTTACTACGCTCCGCGTGGTAATGCAGTGGGGACGCTCCGCGTCCAGTGCGGCCCGGTGGTGGTTCACTCGCGGTAGTTCGTGCAGGTCACTGAACGCGGAGCGTCCGGGCGGCATTACCACGCGGAGCGTAGTAACGAGATTAACACTGTGTTATTAACTTAATAACTTACCTTAACACAGTCAACGTTTGAACCGCAGATTACACAGATTACGCAGATTACACAGATTTTATTCCCCCTTCCTTGGAGTAATCTGAATGGTTGAATCCGATTGAACCACCCACGCCCAAGCAGCAGTTCAGAAGTGGGTTTAATCAGCGTAATCAGCGTAATCATCGGTTCAAATTGTGGATGGTGTATAAGGTGAGTTAAAACTATTTTATTTGAGTTAAAACTATTTTATTTAGGAGATATCTAAATGCGTAAGAATGCGATTTTAAAATATGCTATCACCGCTACTCTGTTAGGGAGTGGTGGTTTATTCTCAACATCCGCTTGGGGGGGGGTATTGTAGTACCTCTAGCGCTGATAACTGGAATGATATAATATGGAGTATTTGTGGTGACGTACCCACAGCGTCAGATGATGTGTCAATTAGTAGTAGTACCGTCTCTTTGAATGGTGCAGATGCGCGGGCTTCCTCTATTGTTATCAGTAATGGAACACTCGTTAACACAGGGGGAGGGAGTTTAACAATAGGTGGTAATCTGAATATGATAAATGCTAGTCTCGATTTTACGAATACCCCAATCACCTTTACTGCAAGAAGCGCAACTGTTACCACCTATAACTCCAGCACCGTCTCACTTCTAGGGGCTACCAATAATCCAATCCGACTTTCCGCAGAAGGTACGGTGCATTTTCAGGGGAGTGGATATACACTGAATTATGTGCATTTTGCCTCGGGGATGTGGATGCAAAACGCAAGTGCAACGGTTAATATTAACAATTGTACTTATGCGAAGTGGGCTAGTGTACCGACGGCGTGGAATTGTACAGGATTCCCTGAAATCAACGTGCGCGGCAACAGCAATACCATTACCGACGGTGATACCACGCCTGCTACCACGGACGACACCAACTTTGGCAGTGTCAACGTTGGCAATAATGTGAGTAAGACCTTTACGATTGAAAATACCGGAACGAATACGCTGACGTTAGGTGTCACCGCCGTGACCTTGACGGGGACCAGTTGTGGGGAATTTAGTGTCACCACACAACCTGCCACGACCGTGGCAACGGATAGCAATACTACTGTCGTGGTCCAATATACTCCTACCAATACTGACACCGATACTTGCACGGTCAACATTGCCAATGATGATAGCGATGAAAACCCGTATAACTTTGAGATTCAGGGGACGGGTTCAGTGGTTCCAGTTGCCGGCGAAATCGTCACGCCACCGTTGCTCAATGGCGGGAGTAATGGCGGTTCTATTGGCACTCCGTCTCTCCCAGACCAATTGAGTCTCTTTCTCCAAGTCGATGGCACAGGACAGGGGAAAGTGACAACGGATACGGGGATGTCTTGCCACTCCACCGATTGTCAAACTAATGAAGTGGGAGAACTCAAGTGCAATTCGTCAGCCTGCACGCAACTGGAGAAGACCGTTTCCTACGTCACTCTCATGCCACAAGCCGCCCCCGGTTCTGTATTTAGTAGCTGGGGAGGCCATGAAGATTGTGTTGATGGCCAGGTGTTTATGAACGGTAGCAAATTGTGCAGCGCCTTTTTCCGTCGTGTTTATGAACTGACCATCACGCTACAGGGCCCTGGTCAAGTGATGGGTTATGGTAGCAACCAGCAGCCCATGATTGACTGCGGGTCCAAATGTCAAACGTCGGTGAGCGATGGAATGCGAATTGCTCTGCAAGCAACGCCGAGTCAGGGGATGATGTTTGGGGGTTGGAGTGGGGATTGCGAGAGTAGTACCCAAAATCTACTCACTTTGGAAGTCACGAAAGAGATGAAATGCCTAGCGACCTTTGTAGCGCCCGCGCCCGTGGTCACTCCGACACCCGTGACCGTAACGCCTCCTGTGACTACCACCACGCCGCCCGTAGTGACACCTCCTGTGACTACGACTCCGGAGACGACTCCAGCAGTGATAATCACATGTCCAACTCCTGCCGTGACGACTGTAACCACGGACCAGGCGCCACCCTCGACACCACCAACGATTACACCTCCCCCAGTGACGACGATTCAACCGCCCGTAGTCACTCCCACACCCGTGGTCACCCCTGCGCCAATCGTAGTGACACCTCCTCCCGTGGTCACAATTTTGCCCGTGACAATAGTAGATGCCAATCCCTCCTGCCCAACCACGGGCGAGGTTGATGAAGTGTGCAACTATGGCGGACGAGAAGTCACTAACTTGGAGGTGCAAGAGACGGGCATCGTCTCCAATGGTGTTTTAAATACCACCGTCGTCAATATGGGTTGGGTCTCCAACTTCCATATCACGGCCACGGGCAAACTTAGTGGCGGTGTGGTGACCGGCTATATTGTGAATGAAGGAGTCATGCTGGACTTTGACTTCAAAGGGATGTCCATCATTGGTGGAACCTTGGGTGGAGTAATTACCAATACCAGCATAATCGGTGGTTTCTTCCAAGATGTCACGTTGCTACCTAATACCAAGATTACTGGCGGCATTCTAAGTGGAATTATCAAAGGTGATAAGAACCAGCCCGCTCTCTTGGAGAATGTGCGAGTGAAGGGACGCAGTAAGTTATCGGGAGTAAAATTAGGGAAGAATGTGGAGTTGGAGAAGGGAGTCGTGGTAGAAAAATAAAGCTGGGAACTGAGGGATAACACCCCTTCGAGGGGTGTTATCCCTGAACGCGCAAGTAGGGTGCGTCCTACGCACCATTTCTAAAATTCAGAATGGTGCGTAGGACGCACCCTACTTGGTTGACTTAGGGACCACCAATAAATAAATTGTCCATTTAATCCCTCACCTTAGGGCAACCACCAGGGATTGCCCCTACCAAAATGGACCATCTATTTCTTGGTGGTCCCTTATTCCACCGTCACTGATTTAGCCAAATTACGCGGCTGATCCACATCAGTCCCCTTAATCACCGCCACATGATAAGCTAACAATTGCAAAGGGACACTATAAACAATCGGTGAAATAATCTCATTGACTTCACCTAATTCAATAATTTTAATATAATCCGACGGTTGCATAATCGCACGGTGATTGGCAAAAATAAATAATTGTCCCCCCCGGGCATGGACTTCTTGCAAATTCGATTTCAATTTCTCTTGCAACGCATCATTGGGTGCCACCGCTATCACCGGCATTTCACTGTCAACCAATGCTAACGGCCCATGTTTTAATTCTCCCGCGGGATAGGCTTCCGCATGAATGTAAGAAATTTCTTTTAACTTCAATGCTCCTTCCAACGCAATCGGATAATGAATACCTCGTCCTAAAAATAACGCATGGTCATGACTGGCTATTTGCTCGGCCAATTGTTTAACCGGCTCATTCAGAGTTAACACTTGGGTGATTACGTTGGGCAATGTCAACATCGCGGCCACTATCGAACTTTCCATTTCTTTCGATAACTGATGACGACGACCTAACACCACGGTACACATTAATAACGCTAACAATTGTGTCGTAAAGGCTTTAGTCGAAGCCACTCCAATTTCGGGGCCCGCTTGCGTCATCAAGACCAAATCAGCGACTCGTACCAATGAACTTTCGGCGACATTGCAAATCACCAAAACCGGCCCAAAACCCAATCGTTTAGCTTCTTGTACCGCAGCTAAAGTATCCGCAGTTTCTCCTGATTGTGACAAGGCAATTACTAAAGTTTGTGGTTTCGCCAACGGTTGCCGATAACGAAATTCACTGGCAACTTCCACCACACAAGGAATTTTAGCCAAACTTTCTAACCAATATCGTCCGACTAAACCCGCGTGATAACTGGTGCCGCAAGCAATAATTTGCACCGCGTCAATCTTATCCAACAATTTTTTCGCCTTGGGGCCAAACGCCGCCTCTAACACTCGTCCTTGATAAATCCGATTTTCCAAGGTATTTTGCAAAGCTCGCGGTTGTTCAAAAATCTCCTTCTGCATATAATGCCGATATTCTCCACGCTCAACTGCATCCGCTTGAATTTGCGTGGTATGCAAAGAACGAGTGACTGGGCGACCGGCAAAATTGATGATGCTCACTTTATCACGTTGCACATTGGCAATATCACCCTCTTCTAAAAACATAAACCGTTGCGTCACGGGCAACAACGCCGCTACATCCGAAGCAATAAAATGCTCGCCAATGCCTACGCCTATCACTAATGGACCACCCCGCCGGACCGCCAACAACCGTTGCGGCTCCGTTGCGCTAATCACTCCAATTGCATACGCACCCTCTAACCGTTGCACTGTTTCATACACGGCGGTGGCTAAGTCTTTAGCCTGTTGGAGAAAATAATGAATATAATGGGCAATGACTTCCGTATCCGTATCCGATTGAAATTCATAGCCTCGTCGCTCTAATTCCAAGCGTAAGGGCAAATAATTTTCAATAATTCCATTATGCACCACGGCTACCGTGTCTCTGGAAATCTGCGGATGAGCATTCTCTTGAGTCGGTTTACCATGCGTCGCCCAGCGCGTGTGCGCAATTCCGGTCGGGGAGCATAACGACATTTGCTTGAGACGATTTTCTAACTCTTTGACTTTGCCGACCACTCGCAGTCGCTCTAAACTACGTGACTGATAATCAATAATGGCGATTCCCGCGGAATCGTAGCCACGATATTCTAACCGTTTCAATCCTTCCAACAAAATGGGGACCACATCTCGTTCGGCGACCGCACCAATAATTCCACACATGGTTATCTCCTGTTAGATTATAAATATTCCACATAAGTACGCAGTTGCTTCCCATTCCACTCAATGATACGCCATCCAGGATGAGTATGTTGTATCATAAATTCAGCCGCTTGCGTATCAATTTGAAAAACTGTGGCAGGGGTGAGATAAACCGTTTTATCCTCTTCGATAATTTTTTTGTCGGTGTGATAGTGACCGCAAAAAATATGCTTGATTGGTGGCAGTGTTTGCAACACTGACCATACTTCCTCATAGTTTTTCAAATAATACTGCTCATCCATGAAACGACAACCGCAAAGTAGGGGAGGATGATGAATGAACAATAATACCTCCTCGGTCTCTTCCGCTAGTTGTTGGCGTAACCAGTCTAGTTGTGAGGTCGGCACTCGATAGGAGGAGCTATCTAAAAATAATAGACGTTTGCCGTCGAGAGTACGACTGAAACAAAGTTGGTTGGCGACAATATCATTGCTGGGCAAATTAAATACTTCGGTTAACCGTCCAAGATGGTCATGGTTGCCAGCCATAAGTAAATAAGGCCAGGGAAAATCGTTTAGTACCTGTTGTAACCATCGATATGATTCAATCTCTCCAGCATCAGCGGCTAAATCTCCTGACAATATCAATAAATCCAACGGTTTTTTCGCAAGTATCTGCAATACGGCTACTAATTGTTGACGACTAGAAATACCACGATAAGGAGTATCCGTTGGGCCAATGTGCATATCACTCACTTGTGCCATCATCAAATTTCGTTTACTCTTAACTTCACCAAATAACCATTGCCATCCCCGTTGCCACCAATGTCGTGGGGGAGGGGAATTTACTAGGTAATGAGACATGTGAACTCCTGACAATATTGCCAATTGTGGGTTTATAAAATAAAATCTATTTTAACTTAAATTATTAGTATGGTAAAATGATTTTGTTATTAACTCACCTTTCGCACCACCACCCCTAGCCCCTCCTTGCTAAGGCGGGGAATATCCCCTGCGATTCAGGTGGTGCCCACCTTACCAAGGAGGGGTTGGGGGTAGTCATGCGTAAGGTGAGTTATTAACTTAAATCTGATAGTACCGAACCGGGTAGAGAGGATACTGGTGTCAAACTTCGCAGGTTTTGAAGACTTACGAGGTTTATCACTACTTAGGGCCTCACTATTTAACTCACCTTACGCACGGTTAATTCAACCACCCCCAACCCCTCCTTGTTAAGGAGGGGAGTATCCCTGGCGACTCAGGTGGTATCTATTCCCCGCCTTAGCAAGGAGGGGCTAGGGGTGGTGGTGCGTAAGGTGAGTATTTAACTATGGACGGTGCTCCCAAGCACTAAGTTTCAACTTAACTTCACTTTAATTAAAATGCCGATGTTCAAAATTAGCCGATACTACACCATCTATTCACTCATCTTAGTCACGTTGACTGCTTGTGCGGGGCTACCCTTTCAAGCGTTAGCACCACAGGTAAGCATCGCCGATTTTCGCATTGCTAATATCGGAATACTAGAACAAAATTATATCCTCAAACTACGTCTCCGAAATCCCAACCCGTTTCCATTGCCAATTAATCGGCTAGACTATACGTTATTCCTTAACGATAAGGAGTTTACCAAAGGTAATAGTTTGCAACCGCTTACCTTAGCGGCGGCGGGTGAAAATACCTTAGAATTGAACATCACTAGCAATTTATGGAAAATTGTGGAACAATGGCAAAACTGGACTAGCAGTTTCAGCCGTCAGTTTAATTACCGATTGTCAGGTGGAGTCAATGTGCTTAATTCTACGGTTCAAATTCCTTTTGAATACAAAGGAGACGTGACTTTAAATTGGCGCAATAATTAATAAATTGGTCAATTCGTAAGCCTGAATGGTGGATACGCTTCGCTTAATCCACCCTACAGACCAGATGTAGTAATATTCCTACTTATTTATACGTCTGAACCATGATTCTTAGGATGATAGGATTCTCTTGAAGTATAATCCAGAAAATCCTTTAATCCGAAAAATCATGGTTCAGACCTAGAATCATTAAAAAATTTTATGGCACGAATCCCTACTACTGATCTCACTCAATTTCTCAGCGAATTGGCGTTGCTCTTGCAAAGTCAAATCTCGGTGGCCGATGCTTTACAAATAGTTCAACAAAGCCAAGATAATTTGGCCTTATCTCAACTGATTGAGACTCTCCGCGCACAAGTGGAATCAGGCAGCAGTTTAGCCGACAGTTGTGCTAAACATCCTCAATATTTTGAACCCTTCTGGGTCGACTTATTACGCCAAGCGGATTCTCAACCGGCCAAATTACTGCAAATTGCCACTTATCGTCGGCAGATCGAAACCGGTACGGCTCACCTAAATGGTAAATTACTAGCCGCTCTTAGTTATTTTTCGGTAGTCTTCAGTATTTCCCTGTTACTGCTGATAATCATGTTAATTTATGTGATTCCAGTGTTTGATGACTTATTTGCCAGTCTTGGCGGTGAATTGCCCATGCCAACCCGTTGGTTAGTCACCTTCTCCAACTGCTTTGTCGCTTACCGGTGGTCAATTCTCGTCGGTGGTGTATTGCTTATATGGTTCTCCTGGTACCAACGCCAACGGATTCTCCTCTATTGGCCCTTGGTCGGACGATTATATCACCGATTAGCTTGGATCACAATTTTGCGAACTTGGGCCTTGATGCTGTCCAGTCCTAGCAATAATCTAACCCAAACTTTACTCGCCAGTGCGCAAATTGTCAAAAATCCGCATTATGCCAAGTTATTACAACAATTGAGCGAACAGGTGAACGCGGGAATGTCTTTCTCTGATGCTCTCCTCAAACAGCGTCAATGGCCCGCCAAAATAATTCATGCGGTCATCATTGGTACGCAAATCAACCAATTAGCTACCCTCTTGGAACCGTTGGCCGAAATTTATCATCATCAAGTTGACCAATTGCTCGAACCCACCATGAAATTATTCAACTTGATGATAATTATTTTATTAGGCATCTTGGTAGGTATGATAGTTATCGCCGTCTATTTACCAATATTTACTTTTGGAGGAATAATTTAATGACCTTATCTGATAACGACAAAGGTTTCACTTTCATTGAACTTTTAGTCGTAGCTATCTTAGTTGGATTATTAGCCGCCGTAGTCTCGCCCAACTATAGAGAATATTTGATTCGTAGTCAAATCACTGAAAGTTTTCTGTTAACCCTCAGTCTCAAAACTGCCATTAGTGATTATTATGGAACACATGGCCGCTTACCGCCCAACAATGAAGCCGTTGGCGCCGCTCGGCCCGAAAAAATAATGAGCAATTATATTTCTAGTGTCGAAGTAGTGAATGGCCAGCTCTATGTCACTTTTGGCAACATTTGTGATGCCAGCATCAGTGGTGAGGTTCTCACGTTCCGGCCACAAATTCACAATACGGTATTAGGCACGCTCTCTTGGCACTGTGGAGGAGATAAAGAAACGACCGTGCCAACCAAATATTTACCCTCGGTTTGTAAACGGGCCTCTTCGACACTAAATTAATAGGAGTAGTTTCCACTATGCAATTATCTCACCAATGCCAAACCGGTTTTACTTTAATGGAACTGCTTATGGTCATCTCCCTCATTGGGATTCTAGCAGCGGTTGCCATTCCATCTTACAGTATTTACCTAAAACGTGCCAAAGTCAGTGAAGCCTTTTTTTTAGCCAGTAGTTTAACCCATAATATTACCGAATACTACTCGATGTATGGTAAACTACCAGTGAATTTGCAAGCCCTAGCCTTGCCTCCGGCGGCGAAGTTAAGTGGTCAATATGTCAGCCAGATGGAAATAGTCGATGGTGCCATCCATATTCAATTCGGCAAAGCCGATGAGAAATTAGCAAACCAGATTCTTACCCTACGTCCCGCGTTAGTGATTGCTGATCCCCCCGTGCCAGCAATTCACTGGGTCTGTGGATATGCGGAAGTGATAGAGGGAATGACGGTTTTCGGCGAAAACCAGACTACCTTGGCAGCGATGTATTTACCAAAAATATGTTTAGCAAATTAAGATTTTTTAATTTTTAATGCCTAATTCCTAACTGTTTCACCAAAGAGGAAAAATTATGCGTTTCAACCGTGCTTTTACTTTGATTGAATTAATGATTGTCATTGCCATCATTGGTATTCTTGGAACTTTAGCTATTCCAACTTATCAAGATTACATTATCCGGGCTCAAATGACGGAAGCCATGACTTTGGCTAATATTGCGAAAACCGCAATTACTGATTATTATGGACAACATCAACAATTTCCCGCAACTAACCAAGCGGCTGGAGTACCTAAACCAGAGCATCTGATTGGTAACTATGTCACCCGCCTTCAAGTTGAAAATGGGGCCATTCACCTCCATTTAGGTCATCGAATTAATGCTCAGGTCGCCGGTAAAATACTCACCCTGCGCCCGGCCATTGTCACCGCTAATCCCAGTAGTCCGATTTCTTGGCTCTGTGGTTATGCGCAACCGGTGGCAGGGATGACCGCGGTGGCCGCGGATAAAACGGAGGTGCCAGCCAGTTATTTGCCGTTGACTTGCCGAGCCTGGTAAGTACTGAAGCAAAAATTCGGCGGTATTTTCCCTCACCCCCGGCCCCTCTCCCAAAGGGAGAGGGGCGAAAGAAAATAGGAGAAAATTTCTGCTTCAGTACTTAATTTAAGCCTGTCGCACGTCGCACGAAAACAACTAAATCTTTAATTTATCAATATAATGTGTCATCAATATGAGTTGGTTTGAAAAATTATTACCTTCCCGGATTCGCACGGAAGGCAAAAAAAGTAAACATACGGTCCCTGAAGGACTCTGGAGTAAATGCCCGGTTTGTCAAGCTGTGCTCTATCTTTCTGAATTAGAACGCAATTTATATGTTTGTCCCAAATGTAATCATCATTTACGGATTACCGCCCGACAACGGTTAAATGGTTTCCTCGATCCGGAGCCACGAGAGGAAATTGGCACCGGGTTGTCACCGATAGACCGGTTGAAATTTCGTGACAGTAAAAAGTATAAAGACCGTTTAGCTCAAGCTCAAAAAGAGACCGGTGAGAAAGATGCGTTAATCATGTTCAAAGGTCAAGTCTTTGGACTACCCTTAATCGCTGGCAGTTTTGAATTTGAATTTATGGGTGGCTCGATGGGCGGCGTGGTGGGAGAAAGATTTGTGCGCGGAGCCAATCTGGCGATTCAACAACATATCCCCCTGGTCTGCTTCTCAGCCAGTGGCGGGGCCCGGATGCAAGAAGCATTGTTAGCACTCATGCAAATGGCGAAAACCAGCGCGGTGCTTAATCGTCTTAATCAACAAGGTTTGCCCTTTATTTCAGTGTTGACGGACCCGACTATGGGTGGAGTGTCCGCGAGTTTGGCGATGCTAGGTGATATTAACCTGGCCGAGCCGAATGCGTTGATTGGTTTTGCCGGTCCTCGTGTGATTGAACAAACCGTCCGTGAAACCTTACCGGAAGGGTTTCAACGCAGTGAATTTCTGCTTAAACATGGCGTAATCGACATGATCGTGGACCGGCGCGAAATGCGAGCTAAAATCTCTTCTTTGTTAGCGATGTTGATGCGGTTACCTCCCCCTACTCCCATGCTTAATATTGGATTGTTACCAGCGCCGGCTAAATCGGTAGAAACTTGATGGTATTGGGAATTATCTGCGGAGCCAGTATAGATTTGACAACTTTTTGAAAGTTGTCAAATCTAATCACTCACCTTACGCACCACCACCCCTAACCCCTCCTTGGTAAGGAGGGGAGTACGCACTACCGGCACCGCCAGGATACCCCCCTCCTTACCAAGGAGGGGTTGGGGGTGGTTGAGTTAACCGTGCGTAAGGGTGAGTAATCATCGTTAGCGGTGTTCGAAACTTCATTCGAAGGAAATTTAATGAATAAATTTATTATTTTTGTGAAATGCTATATCGAAACCACTATGTTTGTACTGACCGTAATTTTTTTGTTATTGGTTGCCATTATTATTCAATATTTACAATCTGAAGAGATGTTGTCTCGATTACCTTATTCGCAACTAATGATAGGTATTTTATTGGTGAGTTGGCCGATGTTTTTTATAGAACGTCTATTATATCTCGTTTTCTGTCCCTATAGAACCTGGAAAACTTATCTTGGTGCCCTACTGATTAGTCTCTTTCCGCCATGCCGTTTAGCTGCCAGACGCTGTGCCGATCAATCCTATATTTGGTGTGTTTTCGGTTGGCGACTCGTCGATTATTCTCTTGTTATCACCATTAATCAACGTTTAGAAACACGTATTGAAAAGCAATTTTTATTCAGTGGATTGCTGTTGGCGGCACTTATGATACCGTTTTGGATTATAGAAATTTTCATACCAAAAACCTTGATTAAGTACTATTTCATTTACCATTTGCTTAATATAGGTAATGCCCTGATTTGGGCATTATTTGTGGCAGAATTTGTCATTCTAATTTCGATCAGTCATAACTGGACTTTGTATTTATTAAGACATTGGCTAGAATTATTAATTATTCTATTACCCATGATTGCGTTGGTCAGAGTTATCAGATTGGTACAGACTTCAATGGTATTAGAAGTATTACAAATACCAGAAACGATTCTACTGGGTATACCAAAAATATTAAATATTTATCGTGCCAGAACTTTTTTAAATAGGATGATTAGGATATTGACGCTGGTCGAGTTTATACAACTCTGGAGCAAATATAAAAATCCTAAAAAATACCTGGTCAAATTAAAGGAGGAACTTGTGGAAAAAGAACTGGAAGTGATTTTGTTGAAACGGCAAATTTGTGAAATGGAAACGGAAATTAAGAGTCAAGAAAATGATTGAGTTAATCAGGTAGTCCCTCCAAATCAATGGAGGTGTTAACATTCAATGAGTTATCAAAGCTCAAAGTTTCCTAAACCTTTGAGGTTTAGGAAACTTAGAATCGCCGAGGTTTCCTCAACCGGTGAGGTTTAGGAAACCTAAAACTGGTAAGGTTTAGGAAAGTTAGCACCTAGATTTTAATACCTCCATTAGTTGGTAGGGACTACCATAAGTTTCTGCTTGGAACTTGGGTGAAAATTGTTTGAGCAAACTAGGCAAATTGTTGGCGATGGTGGAGAATTATTCAAGGTGGAGGTGGAGAAGTTTTGGGCTGATTTGGTGCATTATTGATCGTTTGATTTTGATTGATAGTTTCCTCATATTCTTTAGCACAATCCGATTCTTTATGTTCGGCCAAATGTCTTGAGTTCACCCAACCGGTAAGAGTTTTTTTATATTGTATTTGTACCCAAACACTTTCTCCAATAGTACGAAATTGACCTAAATAGAGGACACATTTGCCATTAGGCGGAATCTTGCCCACTTCCCAACTTATGTGATTGGGGAACACACGCACCTTGAGAGTGTCATTGAGAGTGACGCCGACTGTGTCAAAAAATTTTTTAGGTACGTTGTCTTTATTGAGAAACTGCGGGGCAGTTTCTCCTTCAAATTGAGCATTATCTTGAAATCGCTTAATTTTTTTTAATAGTTCTTCAAAATGCCTTTTTTGAGTTTTCTCGCGCTCCAATTGTTCTTGTATTTTTTGTCGTGCGGCTTGCTCTTTGGCTAAAATGGCTTGAATCGCTTGTTGATGTAGCCAAGTGCTTTGTTGCCAACCAAACCAAATAAATATCATCAGTAAGACACTCAAGCCACCGCCCACCCAACAACACCATTTAATTTTGTTAGTGCGAAAAGATTTAGGGGTAGTTAGTGGCGGAGACCAATTGGCGCTGATATTTCCCGAAGGTAAAAATGATCTGCGCCACTCTTCTACACTTCGTGGCCGATCTTCTTCACTGAGTTGCAAAGCCCAATCAATGGCTTTGAGTAAACTTTCATGATATTTACCTGGTCCTAATTTGACAGCGGGTATCATGGGGTCTTTCATTACTCGTCGAGTAGCTGCCGGCGGCGGCTCGCCACTGATTGCGCAATACATCATTGCCCCTAGCGCGTAAATATCAGTCCACGGTCCTTGTGCACTAATTTCATTATCGTATTGTTCTAGCGGTGCATACCCTGGCGTGACAATGGTGGTAACGCTTCGAGTTTTTTGGCCAACGGCATATCGGGCGGAACCAAAATCTAATAAGACTGGACTACCATCGTGGCGAATATAAATATTGTTAGGTTTAATGTCGCGGTGTAATAAATCCGCTTTATGAATTTCGGCCAACCCTGACAACAGTGGTTCGACGATTTCCAATAATCTATTTTCATCTAAGGTCCCAACTTCCTTTAAGTAATCGGTAAAGCATTTTCCTTCTTGGTATTCCATGACCATGTAGGCGGTGCCATTGGCTTCAAAATAACGTAGCACCTTTACTATATTAGTATGATTAAACCGTGCTAAAACTCTGGCTTCATCCAAAAAGCATTTTAGGCCCCATTTGAAAGAATCTTCATCAGAGGTCGAACGCACATAAACTGTGCTAATACCTTCACGAATAGCAAAATCGGTGGGCAGATACTCTTTGATGGCCATTTTTTGGCGCAAATTGGTATCAATAGCCAGGTAGGTAATACCAAACCCACCTGGCTTGCCCAGGACCGACTCAATTTGATATTCATTGAGCCAAAATCCTTTAGGTAACATGTTACGAGGTTCTTTATCGGCCAAGATATTTCCTATTGTCAAAGATTGTAATTTTGGGGTATTATGACAACTCTTAACTCAGTTTACACACTTTTTAAATATGATTTATAACGTATAAACGTGGGTCATTAAACTCTATAATATGGCGTAGAAAAAATAGATGTGAATACGGTTAGTTTAAAAGTGATACTTTGAGAAAGTTAGTCATTTTAAATTCAAATAATTATAAACAATTTAAGCAACAATTATTCCAAGCATAACTGGTTGAATAATAAAAATATTTTGTCGTTAATGTGTTATGCCTAAAAATTTAGATATGAGTATTATACCATCTCTATGGTATTATTAAAGAGGAATTTTTAAAAACTATGGAATTTTAAACGTATTGCGATTAAATATCTAATAATAAATATGCTTAATCTTAAAATCTGACTTGATAAATCTTACCATTTTTAGTAAAATGGTTTAAACTCTTAATTTTTGAATCTTATCTAAAATCACTGTGAGTATTGAAGAAGAACGTTTAATCAGTCCGGTCACTCATACCGAAGATCGCGCCTTTGATAGGTCTATTCGTCCACAATGTTTAACCGACTACATTGGTCAACCTCGTATCCGTGAGCAATTGGAAATTTTTATTCCTGCGGCTAAAGCCCGTGGTGATGCGCTCGATCATACGCTGATTTTTGGTCCTCCAGGTTTAGGCAAAACCACCTTAGCTCAGATTACTGCCAATGAATTAGGAGTTAACCTACGGCAAACTTCTGGACCAATTATAGAGCGTCCTGGCGACTTAGCCGCTTTACTGACTAATTTGGAACCGCGTGACGTTTTATTCATTGATGAAATCCACCGTTTAAGTCCCGTCGTGGAAGAAATCTTATACCCCGCCATGGAAGATTTCCAACTTGATATTATGATTGGAGAAGGACCATCAGCACGCTCCATTAAATTAGATTTACCTCCTTTTACTTTAATTGGTGCCACTACTCGCGCTGGCTTATTAACTTCGCCACTGCGAGACCGCTTCGGCATCACCTATCGATTAGAATTTTATAACAGTGAAGAATTAGCCCAAATCATAACCCGCTCGGCCAATATTCTAGCCGTCTCCTTGGAAGCGGTTGGGGCCTTAGAAATAGCACGTCGTTCCCGCGGCACCCCACGTATTGCCAATCGCTTACTGAGACGAGTCCGCGATTATGCTCAAGTGCGTGCCGACGGTCACATTAATCTCACTATTGCACAACAGGCTTTAGATTTACTTAACGTGGACACTTATGGTTTAGACACCATGGATCGCAAATTGCTACTCGTCATTATGGAAAAATTTGACGGAGGCCCTGTTGGAGTCGACAGCATTGCCGCCGCCATTAGCGAAGAACGTGGTACCATAGAAGAAGTGATAGAGCCTTTTTTATTACAACAAGGATTTATCATGCGCACTCCCAGAGGGAGAGTAGTCACCCGTTTAGCTTGGCAACACTTTGGATTTGACAACTTGTCGAAAGTTATCAAATCTGGTCCCGATTTATTTGGTAACTCATCTTACGCATAACCACCCCCTGCCCCTCCTTGTTAAGGAGGGGAGTATGCGCCAACTAAGTTGGCAGGGTGTACTCCCCTCCTTGTTAAGGAGGGGAGTATGCGCCAACTAAGTTGGCAGGGTGTACTCCCCTCCTTAACAAGGAGGGGCAGGGGGTGGTTGAGTTAACCGTGCGTAAGGTGAGTTGGTAACGTATAAAATTGGGTAATCCTAAAATGTGGGTGGGCTACTATGCGGTCAGGACTGGCAGTCCTAGATTCTCACCCAGATTTCAGGATTACCCAAAATTTGAACCAGGCATAACCGCGCCATGACGTGTACTGCACTATCCCAAAATTATCCAACGGCAATACGTTAAACTTAAAAAATGAACGAATTTACCTGGCCAATCCGCATTTACCACGAAGATATTGATGCCGGTGGTGTGGTTTATTACGCCAATTACTTGAAATTTATGGAACGCGCCCGCACTGAATGGTTGCGACAACTGGGAATTGAACAGACCCAACTTAAGCAACAACACCAAGTGATATTTGTAGTACGGCAAGTCACTATTGACTATTTAAAGCCAGCATGGTTTAATGACCTACTCCAGGTAACTACTCACATTAATCATCTGGGTAGGGCCAGTATGATCATGATCCAAACCATTCTACGTCAAAACGAAACATTATGTACGGCCACCATAAAAATTGCGCTGGTCAATTTGGTGAATTTACGACCCCAATCTTTTCCGACAGAATTATTAAAAAAATTTAGAGAATTAATTTAGAAGGTAGTAGTGAAATCTGGATGACCAGTCTGGAGTCCAAATCTTCAGATTTGGACGGGTTAGTATTTGAACCTGGCTGGTCCGCCAGGTTGCCAAATCTGAAGATTTGGACTCCAATGCCAAATCTGAAGATTTGGACTCCAATGCCAAATCTGAAGATTTGGACTCCAATGCCAAATCTGAAGATTTGGACTCCAACGCGGGGGCAACGCGGGGGCTATAAATTTGGATTAATCACCTAGATTCAAGGACTACCATTAGAGAATTAAAGACTCACCTTACGCATGACCACCCCCAACCCCTCCTTGGTAAGGAGGGGAGTAAGCACCACCTAACTCGCAGGGGAGATTCCCCGCCTTAGCAAGGAGGGGCTAGGGGTGGTGGTGCGTAAGGTGAATTAAAGATTTAATTACCCATTCCTTACTAACATTTATGACTGACTTATCTTTTATTGAATTAATACAAAATGCCAGTTTGCTTGTGCAAATGGTCATGTTATTGTTAATATTAATCTCGCTCTACTCGTGGACCCTGATTTTACGCAAAAGTCGAAATTTAAATAAATCACGTCGAATTGCCACTGAATTTGAAGAGCGTTTTTGGAAAGGTAAAGACCTCAACGCTTTATACAACCGTATTAGCAGTAATGAAGCAGAGCCGCGTGGCCTGGAAAGCATTTTTGTCTCTGGCTATATGGAATTTGTTAGACTCCGCAAACAACTTAAAATCACCCCCAATGCCTTACTAGAAGGGACGCAACGTGCCATGCGAGTCGCCCTCCATCGCGAAATGGACACCTTGGACACTCATTTAACGACCCTCGCCACTGTCGGCTCAGTTAGCCCCTACATTGGCCTCTTTGGTACGGTCTGGGGCATTATGAATTCCTTTCATGCGCTAGGAGGAATGCAACAAGTCACCTTAGCCATGGTCGCCCCCGGCATTTCCGAAGCCCTCATTGCCACCGCCATGGGATTATTTGCCGCCATCCCAGCCGTTATGGCCTATAACCATTATACCGAAAAAGTAGAACGTTTAATCACTCGCTATGACACTTTTTTAGACGAATTTATGGGCATTTTACAACGCCAAACGTTAGCTATGAGCACGCCGATTGTGCCGCAGACTTCAACTTTCTCACACCCAGAATTAGTTGAAGCAACTGATGAAAAAACTTTATTAAACTAACCTTTGTCACTCCCAATATTTCACAGTTACTGAACCGAGGAAGAGCCAACTATAAGTAGTTGGTTAAATAAAAGAATATGCGTCAACGGAAACATCGTTTAGCCGAAATGAATGTAGTCCCTTACATTGATGTCATGTTGGTACTACTCATTATTTTTATGATCACCTCTCCCCTACTCACTCAGGGAGTTGATGTGGAATTACCCACCATCACTCAAGGGCGAGACGTGGCCCCCAAAGATAAACAAAAGGTAATTACTATCAATGCGAAAGGTGAACTATTTGTAGGCTCTGCCACTCAGAGTTTGTCACCACCGGAATTATTCAGTCGGATGAGCACTCTGATCAAACAAGTACCAGAGACTGAGATTTTAATCAGAGGAGACCTGCAACTCCCTTATGGCGAAGTAGTTAAAGTCATGGGACTGTTGCGAGAAGCGGGGGTACAAAAAGTCGGTTTACTCATTAAGCCAACCCCCGCTATCACTAAACTTAGATAGTTCCATAGGGGGTAAATTAGGCGAAGCGTCAATACCATAATGAAGCGTCAACACCATAATCTTGGAATTTAAAAAGAACATGTCAGATCAAGTAAAACTGATAGACCTCATCGATGCACTGCTGATTAACGGGCTACTATTGGTGGTTTTGGCCCTCAGTGTACAAAATGCACAACTGCCCAAGCTAATGATCGCGTCTTCCCCAGAAGAAGTGGTCATGCAAGCAGTGGCTTTCAGTGAAATTTCGCGACCGAAGGAAGTGAAACCAGTTAAATCACCCAAACCACCTGTGGTAGAACCTCGCAAAATCGTGCCACCGATACCTCTACCAGAGAAACAAGTCGTTGACTTCAAAAAAGTTGTTGAAAAGCCGGTTAAACCAGAGACTAAACCAGTCCAACCAAAAACTGAAAAAGTTAAGAAAATTGATAACGAAAAGAAAAATAAAGGAGATTGTTTAGATGATTCGATTGATGACAATTCCAAAAATTCTAACCAACGTTGCAAAAAAACTAAACAACAACTGACACAAGAGCGTAAAGCGGTAGAGCAGAAAAGAATAGAAGAAGCTAACCGCAAAGCCAGAGAGAACGCCCAACAAAAGCAACAACAAAAGCAACAACAAATTGCCGAAGCTAAACGCAAAGCCAAGCAAATTGATGAACAAAAACGATTAGCTAAGGCCAGCGAACAGAAAAAGAAAATAGAGAAACCGAAGGCACCAGCGGAAGTAGCCAAAGCCGAAGTAGCTAAACCATCCGCCAAAAAAGAAGAGAAAAAACGTCAAGACACAGTAGCGCAAACCGCCAAAGTTGCCGCGGCCCAGAAAGCCGCCAAAGTTGCCGCCGCTAAAGCACGAGAGGCAACCGCGGCGGCTAAACGAGAAGCGGCGGCCGCCACCGGCCAGCGTCAAGCTGCGGCCGAAGCCGCCAAACGACGTGCCGAAGCCGCCCAAAGTGCCGCCAATAACAAAGGTCTGATTGCCCAAGTGCGAGGCCGGATTCACGCCAGAGTGCGAGGACAATGGGTAAGACCTGCGGGTACCACAGGACTGTCTTGTACTATACTGATACGATTAGTGCCAGGAGGAGCCGTAGGTTCAGCCCAAATCACGCGGAGCAGTGGTAACGCCGCGTTTGATAGTTCGGCGTTAGGCGCAGTACGTAGAGCCTCACCTCTACCGGTGCCCAATGAAGTTTTTAACAGTTTTAGACAACTCTCCCTTACTCTGAAATGAACTCGAAAGATTTGGAAAGATTTGACAACTTTTCGAAAGTTGTCAAATCTAAACTTTCGAAAGATTTGACAACTTTTCGAAAGTTGTCAAATCTGCATAACCATCCAAACGATCAAGAGAACTAAAAACTATGCGTAAAGTTTTATTAATCTTACTATTTAATTGCCTCACCTTAGTCAGTTATGCTGAGGATATTATGAATATTGAAGTAACCGCTGACAGTGAGGCCAGTGGCGAAGGCAGTGCCGGCCAACCCATAGCCATTGTCCCCTTTGGTGGTGTGGAACGTCCACCACAAGACATTGCCAGTGTAGTCTCGAATGACTTATACCGCAGTGGTAAATTTGCGCCCATGTCCACCCACTTGTTACCAGAGCAACCCTCACAAGCCAGTCAAGTTAACTTTGTCAACTGGCAAACTGCTGGAATGCCACACCTCGTGATTGGACGAGTACAAAGTAGCAGTACGGGTGATTACATCGTAGAATTTCAACTTTTTGACACCAACAGCGGCACCCAATTGGTAGGACTAAGTTATAATGCTAACCTCAACAATTTGCGCCAAGTTGCTCACCAAATCAGTGACGAAATTTATCGCGCCCTCACCAATGAAAGAGGGGTATTTAGTACCCAAATCACTTATGTGATGGCTCAAAAGGTTGGTAAGCGCAACAACTACGTCCTCTATCTAGCCGATGCTGACGGTGCTAACCCACGGACCATGTTACGCTCGAACGAACCGATTTTATCCCCCACTTGGGCCCCCGACGGACAACGTCTCGCCTACGTCACCTATGATCCTGTGATCTCACCCAAGGGACATCGAGATAAACAAATGGCCGTTTATATTCAAGATATTCGCACCGGGCGACGTAATCGCGTTTCCATCGGACGTGGAATTCACGGCGCACCCGCTTGGTCTCCAGACGGTACTAAAATGGCCTTGACTATTTCCGAAAATGGTAATCCTGACGTTCATATGTTAGACTTACACACCGGTAAATTGACTAAACTAACCAATGATACTTCGATTGACACGGAGCCAGATTGGTCACCCGACGGCCAATCCATTATTTTTACCTCCGATCGCAGTGGGCAACCTCAAATTTACCGGATGCCAGTAAACGGCGGTCAAGCACAACGGATTACCTTTAAAGGCAACTACAATGCCCGGGCCCGATTCTCTCCAGATGGTCGCAAAGTTACTTTGCTACATAATGGTGGAGGAGGCTATCGAATAGCGTTGATGGACTTAGACAGTGGTCAAGTTAAAGTCCTAAGTCGCACTTCGTTAGATGAGTCACCCAGTTTTGCTCCCAATGGCAGCATGATTATTTATGGTTCAGGTAGTTCACTGGCCGCAGTATCGATAGACGGTCGGGTGCATCAACGGCTATCGGTGGAGCTGGGCAAGGAAGTAAGAGAGCCTGCCTGGTCTCCGTTTAATAATTAACTCACCTTACGCACCACCACCCCTAGCCCCTCCTTGCTAAGGCGGGGAATA
>DZAL01000297.1 GCA_022729575.1 Thiomargarita sp. | reverse complement strand
CATTGATAAAATTAATGGTCGCCAGTGGTTACCGCCTCTGGTTATACTAATTCATTTCATCTTAGTGAAATATAGTAATATTCACTCATCCTTGTACCCCCCCCCCGCACGCGGGTGGGGGGTAACTCCCCCCGTGTACGGGTACAAGAATAAGTGAATATCACTATATCCCGGCGGTTGGTCGCCAGCGGTTTAAACGCGCCAAAAGTACTAGCTAGTCAACTTGAACAAGGTTTTTTATTATTGAGCGATTTAGAATCACAACTTTATCTTGCCACGCTCAATGCCATTAAGTTAAGCCGCGTTGGAGTCCAAACCTTTAGATTTGGACGAGATTGGTTAAGATAAGACAGTGTTGCCAAAGCTGAAGATTTGGACTCCCTGGGTTTAGATTTGACAACTTTCGAAAAGTTGTCAAATCTCTCAACGCCGTAATCCTACCTTAACTTAATGGCATTGAGGCTTTAGCCGGTGGAGTAGAGGCTTTAGCCGCAATGCCATTAAGTTAAGCTAAAGTTACGGCGTTGGAGTCAAAAGCTGAAGCTTTGGACTCTCTGGGTTTAGATTTGACAACTTTCGAAAAGTTGTCAAATCTCTCAACGCCGTAACCCTACCTTAACTTAATGGCATTGCGGCTAAAGCCTCCACTCCAACATTCTAAATAGTTTTCGGCTCGCCCTCCCACGCGCGCGGAGCGTGGGAACGCGCAGAAATGCAGTGGTGTGCATAGAGTAGCTTACCAAGGAGGGGTTGGGGGTGGTTGTGTTAGGTGAGAAAGTAAATGGAAAGCAAAAAACCTATCAATAAAATTGGAATACAGGCATTAGGTGATTTTGCTGATACCAAAGGCAACCGCTTCGGTCGCTTATTAAGCCAGGCTCGGTGACAAGATCGGCAATACAATTTTTTTAAACCTCTTCTCCACGCTTTAATAGTTCTCGGTCCATAATTTTCTATAGTCGAACATTTCGCACATTGGAAGGTTTTACTTGGTGGCATAGGTTAACTGTTTTCAATAATATCAGTGTGATGGCTACAGCAAAAACGAGAATGAGTATGTTTGTATCCATGTGATTAAGTTCTCAACTGTTTGGTATTATTGCTTCTACACCGGTATAACCCAGTGTAATGAATAAAGTCAATGATAAGTGGGTTGTAATAGACTGGTGATGATGTTCTGCACTCATTTTAAATTTGAAATGGGGGATAGTTGTTTTTGTGCAATAATCGTTGCCGAGACAACATAACTTTCGAGTCCCTGTCCAGAGGCCCAATCGGCAATGAAATCACGACTCTTGTTCTGAGGGGTGATCACAATATTGATGAATCCCGCTAATTCTAGCCATTGCTGTAATAACAACGGCGATTCTGCGCCACTGATACAACCGCAATAAAGCGTTGGATCAGCGCGTAATGGTGGCGGTATTTCTGCTAATGCGACGACATCTGATAACGCTAATCGGCCACCGGCTTTGAGAACACGAAACGCTTCGCGGAAAACTTGCGATTTATCTGGCGATAAGTTGACGACACAGTTGGAAATAATCACATCCACGCTAGCATCAGCGACGGGTAAATGTTCAATTTCGCCTAAACGAAATTCGACCTGAGAGTAACCACCTGCTATTGCATTCGCACGCGCTTGAGTGAGCATTTCAGAGGTCATATCTACGCCAATAACATGACCTTGTTGACCGACTTGGCGGGCAGCGAGGAAGCAATCTATACCAGCACCGCATCCTAAATCGAGTACCGTTTCGCCTCCTTTGAGTGTTGCAATCGCAATCGGATTACCACACCCCAAACCTAAATCTGCTTGGGCCGGCAATTCGGCTAATTCTATTTCACGATACCCTAATCGAGTGGAATCGAGTTTGACCGGTTGTGAACCACAACAACTGGTCTTGGTGCCACAACAAGTATTGCCATTTTGTACGACGCGGGCATAATTGTCGCGGACGGTTTGACGAATGTGATGAGTGTCATCGGACATAATATTTTTCCTTTTAAATAGTTTAGGCTAACGTTCATAACCTGAGCATGGAATACACACTTGCTTATCGCCGACTACTCGCAGATAAGCACGGGCTGTCAGTTCATGGCACGCGGTGCAGGGAATAAATCCCATGATTTCAGGCATCCAATCGCGTTCAAACGAGAAAATTTTACCCATACTGAGTATGTCAGATTCTGGCGCATTCCAGACTAAATCAACTAATTCCATTTGCTCAATTTCAGGAATGTCGTCCGGTTCAATGCCTTGACTTCGTTTGACCATAAATGGAGATTCAGCAATTTTCTTTTGCAGCGTTGGCTGGTAACTGATTCGGATTGCGCGATTACTGGCACGTTCAATCACCGTGACTGCCAGTTTACCATAAGGCGTTTTTTCCAAATTTCCTTTGCCAAAAGTGCAACCGGTACTATATTGTATGCCATCACCAAAACACAGACCGCCGTGGTCTTCGCCAATTTCAATGAATCCATGTAATTGCCGCCCGCCGGCACGTTTTACGCCCAATTCACGTAACGCGACTAAACCAATGCGCACGCCGGCGACACTGGCCCAACAGCGATGTCCATGAAAAGTCAAAGCGGCGAGTAAGATTTCATGTTCGTTTTGCATGATCAATTTCCTTTTTCATTCAATAAACTGAAGATCAATTGTATGGCAACCAATAATAATACGATGCCATAGAGTTTTTTAATCCAAACCGATTTAGCTTTATTCATCATAAACCAAGCACCTAATTGTGAACCGATTAATACGGCTAAAACAGCTAAAATGACGAGCGTCGGATCAAGATGTCCCATACCAAGATGTCCTAAAAAACCGGCAAAGGATGAAAAAGTCACAATAAATGCAGTGGTCGCCGCGGCTTGCTTTGCTGGATAGCCTAATTCCATTAGTAAGGGAGCGATTATAAATCCGCCGCCAATGCCAAGTAAACCGCCCATGAAACCCGCAAATCCACCCGCAAGACTACCGATGAAGAGGATTTTTCTTTTAGTAGCGAATAAGCGATTTTCGTCAGGTTCTGTACTGAACAAACTACGCAAAGCCGCAATTAAAATTGCAACACTAAATAATCCAATTAACCATTGATAGGGAACAAATTGTACGCACCAAGCCCCGATAGGCGCGAAGAGGACTGCGGCGATAGCGGCGGGTAAACCGCCCCAAAAATCCACTAAGCCTTGTCGGGCGTAAGCAATGAAAGCTGATAGAGTATTTAATCCATTTAAGAGTAAACCTAATGGAATTGCAGTAGTTTTCAACGGTAATTCTAACCATTTTAAAATCGGCACATACAACATGCCGCCGCCTAATCCCAACATGGCAAAAATGAATGAAGTGATAAAAATTAAAACGGTTGCTAATAGATAAATTTCAAGGCTCATGCTAAATTTCCGGCGTATTCTTATAAAGATTATCTTTGCGAGTCCCCATCCCTTTGCAAGGTGGCTCAACCCATTGGTAATCAGTAGCATCCAACAATTGGGTAGTTCCTGCCAACTAATGGAGGTATTAACAAGTGGCCAGGTTTCCTAAGCCTCGAAGGCTTAGGAAACCTAGAGTTGGCTAAGGTTTCCGAAACCTCGAAGGTTTAGGAAACCTGGGCCTGGTCTTTGATGACACCTTGATTTTTAATGCCTCCATTAGTTGGTAGGGACTACCAACAATTGTGCAGTTTCCTGCCAAGGGCGATTGACCAATAACCGCGCATAGTCCCACTGTAAGGTTTGAAAGCGGTCAATATCGGCGGGTTCAAACGTAATGGTTTCAGCTATTCCCGGTCAGCTATAACCAATTGTTTTTATTAAAGAATTTTCAACGGCCGTCGTAATCATTTTTAGTGTAAAAACAATAGGTTATGCAGATGGAGACGATTTTCATGACCACCAAGCAGTTTAACTATATGATTTATAACAAAAAATGATTACGATGCCATCGAAAATAAATTATTTAAAATCAAAAGGTTATATCTGACCGGGAATTGCTGTAATGGTTTTAGTCACTTTGGAATAGCGACCATATTTATTCACGGTATCACGTACTTTGAACACCGGTGTATGGGGTGCTTTTAATAACCAATCTGGAACGATGGGTTCTTCGGTTGCCATAACGACTGTTTGGTAAATTCCTAAAAAATAAATAAAATCAGCGTTATAATACGTTTATTCGTCCAAATCTTCTGCATGAATAACTCCCTGATGTTGCGTTTCAAACCAAGTCCCTACAAAATAGCCAGCCACAGCAATGCCAATAAGAATCAGTATGATAAGACTGACCGGTAAACCCGTGACTTCCATTAAAGTTTGTCTGATGTGATTTTCAGGAACGTCATATAAAGGTTCAAGTAATTTGGAGCACGCGGCAAACAGGTAAATTCCGCCAAATATTCCGCCAATAAAAGCGAGTGCATCAAGGCGACCGCTGAAAAGACCGACAATTGAGGTACCCGGACAGTAGCCACCAATGGCTAACCCACAACCAGAGAACAGACCGCCAATCCCCATAGCCCAGTAAAATGTGGTGGGAATTTTTAGTAACGTTATATCCAAATATTCGTAAAATTGCAATCCATAAATTGCAGTTGCCGCAACGACAATAGCGGTGAACATGACTTTAAAAACAGTCCAATCACGCAACGTCAATTGAGCATTGAGTAATGGCAAGTTTACCGTCTAATTGAGTACGCAGAGCAACCAACTCACCACTCAGCACAAAAAAGAGTTCTGTAGCAACCGTCCCGCGTTGAAATAACTGTTCATTTTTACTCAGAAACAGGCGGCGGCTAACCTGATACAAATCATGAGGAAATAAACTGGAAAAATCATCTATTGGCATTTCTATAGAGAACAGAAAGAGGATGGTTCAGACATGATTTCACACTTATTGCTAGGTCGTTCTTGAGGAACTTTATATTTACCATGGTTCAGTATTTGGGGACGCATCATTGCACCCTGTCACTTGAGGATTGGTTACCTTATAGTTGAGGCTGGTCATAATGCTGGGTTACTTGCTATACACTTTAGTTCAGATAATTCTGCTAAAGGTCTAAGTCCATTACCCGTCAGAATAATAATTATCAGTAATTCTGGAAGAATCTCACTTCATCATAAATTAACTATCTAGGTACACAAATACAGTAAATACAGTGTACCTCTATTTGTACTTCAACACAATAGTCAAATCGTTAAATTTGAACCAACCGCTTGCTTTTTCGATTTTATCGTCTAATCTATATAGAGTGTCAACCGAAAACTGATTAGCGGTACCGATTCTATATATCGGGCTGGCACGGTGTATCTGAAAA
>DZAL01000296.1 GCA_022729575.1 Thiomargarita sp. | reverse complement strand
AACGCTGGCGCGTTGCTCACGGCATTCCCACGCTGGCGCGTGGGAACGAGATAATAATCGGCTTGTATTCCCCCTTGGCCATATAACTCCATCAAATTAGGCCGCGGTAATGCTTGATGTTGTTTAACCAATTCCGTTAGGGCCAACGTGACTAATTCATTGAAATTCTTGACTTGGATAACTTGCCAGGCTGGTTTAACCAATTCTTCATTAACGGTGACCACTTCTCTCCTGGTTTGACCTCCTCAAATAAATGACTACGCGGTGCTTTGATGGTTTCAGTGTCATCACAGCCCGGTGGATTTCAATTCTAAATCAAGGGCAATGGTTTCGTGGTTACGGCATCTCCTCACCCATCCCTTGGCTTGGTGTAAAAAAAATAGCCCCGCCGTAAGATAATTATACGACGGGGCTATCAGTTTTTCAAGAGAGTTTGAACCAAAGAAAGTTTGCCCACCCGACCTGGTTTGAAGCGATGGCTTCGGTGACCAGCCAGTTTAAAAAATTTAGGTTTCCTAAACCTTCGAGGTTTAGGAAACCTAAGATTCTACCGTAATTACAGGTGCTATCGCTCGAAGCGATAGTATCTGTGGCCACCAAGTTTAATGTTGGCACGTAGAGATGAGAACAATTTAGGTTTCCTAAACCTTCGAGGTTTAGGAAAGCTGAAAAACATTTACTTTATCATCACGTCAATCGTTTTCCCATTAAACACTAACGTGCCATTTAACAATCGATAGCCTACATTGATACAGAGATGACCTTTTGCCTCAAAGCGGCCTTCATACATTGGCCCAAGTCCTTGGCTTTTTCCTTCCGCAGTCAGTTTGATTGGCTCTGCTAAGGAAATGTTCTGGTAAAGAGTTTCCAACTTCTGAAGATTTCCATCCCATAACTTAATCCATACTTGGGAATAATCTTCGCTAGTTTCAGGTTTGCTACGTTCTGATTTGCAATAGGATTTATCCTCTTTGCAATAAAGGTCTGGGATTCTCTGCATCATGTAGTAGTCCCCAAACTCTGGGTCACAGTTATCAGTCCCTAATTTGTCCTCTGGCACATACAATCCCACCACAATAATATCTGCGGTTTGGGCGTTATGGCTGGGGTCAGGGGTGATAACGCCGTTCAATATTACCTGGTCCGCCAAATTCAATTCTGCGCTGGTCTTAAATTCGCCGCCATTGACAGAAATACCGCCTTCAAATTTAGCGGTGGTGTTGACTGCCTGGCCGGCGGTATCGAAAGCGAAAACTTGACCAAGATCAGGTAATGTAGCACCCACAGGAGGAGTTGCGGTCTTACGTCCACTCAAAGCCACAGTTGCTTGTCCACCATTAGAAGTGATTTTCAAACTGGCGGTACGTACTGTGTCATCATTAGGGACGGTAAAGGTCACCGTGAGATTGCAATTACCGTTTGCCGCTAAACTAGCATTCTCGCAACCACTGTGACTAAAATCAGAAGCATTGACACCAGTTAGGGCGATGCTACTAACACTTAAAGTCCCTTGCCCGGTGTTACTTACCGTGACACTGCCAGTCGTGATGCTACTATCAAAATTTAAGGTAGTTGGAAAAACTGAGAGGTTTGGCGTTTCCACAGGGGGTGCTGTGGTGCCTTGTCCTTCGAGGTTAAGTACCATAGGCGGTTTTGGAAGGAAACCTTTGGGAAATTCCAACTTTAATGTGGCCTTGCTTACACTAGCATCTTTGGGCGTGAAAGTGATAGTGATGGTACACCACTCCTGTACGTCCAAAGGTTTAACTAAGCAGTCGTGGTTTTGGGCAAAGGCACCTTGCGTGTCATCTGCTATGGTGAGAGTTGCTTTGGTCAAATCGTCACTGACTTTTTTACCGATGTTTTTTAAATAAATGGACTGCTCTCCACCAGAAGTTAAAAGGAGGGATTTTATCTCAGTAGTAGAATCCGTAGAAGAAACAAAGACCAGTCTTGCTGTTTCTAATCCTTGTGCCATCACCAAATTGGAAAACCATCCCAAGAGGATTGAACAGAAGGATAATACTTGCCAACGTTTAATTCGTTTCATGATCATAAATTTCCTTACCTGTGGAGTCCAAGACATGTCTTGGACTCCGATTAGTGTTATGGGCAGAAATAATACAGCGCGTCGTCGAGAGGTGCCAAATATTCCCAATTCCAATCAAAACTATAATAAGTCTCGTTCTGATAGCTGGCTAAAGCAGATTCACTGGCATATTGACCACATGCCCCACATGAGTTGAGGCTATAAAAACGAAAGTAAATGGTGCTTCCCTCATAAGAAGACTCTTCGGTCTGGACTGGACCTGGAAAATAATCTGAATACGAATTTTCCAAACAACCACAAAACGAGTTGAACTTCTTTTTCTCTCCATCGTTACCGCCACCACATACAGGAGTTTGCTGGCAAGTATCACCTATAATCTCTATAAGCCCAGCTAATTCATCCTTATACAACCGTTCAGTTTTGTCCTTCCAACTACGTGGAACAAGCTTGTCGTCGTAAATCGTGGTAGTTGACTTTTGGAAAATCGCGGCTAGGATTTCAACAAACTGTTGTTTGGTAACAAATGAAGCGGAATCGTCATTGCACACGCTGCATTTATCAATGGGTATCCCATGACCGGCAAAGGCATCTCGTAGCGAACGTCGTGAAGCCATCTTCTTCTTAGAACAACTGGGGGGAATGGCTACCACTCCTCTGGCTTTCCCGGAACGATCTTTGGCTGGCAAACCACCAGCACTACTGGCAAATTGGAGGTCTCCAGTGCTAGAACATTCGGTGACTAAACCCATGTTATTTGAGTCATCCACCAACACCACCTTTGCACCGCAATTGACCAAATCGGCCAATTCATCTGGTAAGTTGATGTCCATATCCTCAACTTCAGTGTCTTGCCAAGAACCATCAGAATCATCATTGACTTTATTTCCACCGCCAACGAGATCTCTTGTAATCCGATCTTTAGCCTTTTTAAGATTACCGCCGATAAACTCAGGGGGGGTAGGATCCGCACATCTTGGTAATCCAGGAAATGTAGTTCTAACCCCTCTTTCCTCTGTCGGAGGCACCGTAGAACTATTACGCTTGCTATAGCTGTAAAAATCAACAGACGCCGATTCACATTCAGGACAATTACTGATGCTGTCCGCCCAGCTCAAAAAATCACTCCCTACCACAATAGTGGGGTTTAATAACCATACTATGCTAAGGACTGGTAAAGTCCACTTTAGATACTTGTATGACATTTGGGTTTTCCTCATAAAAAGTCTGAAATTAGGCATTTGTCATTTGCTTCACCTGACAAATTTCTGTTAGAATTAAATAAACACTCTAGCGAATCCTAATTTACAGGAGTAAAATTAAGGTGAGTGATTGAACTCGCTGTAACATAATTAACTGAAGTTATAAATTTCTTATAACTTAAGTTGCAAAATTAACTAGCGAATTAATCTACGTGAATATGGTAAATTAAAATTATTCATAGGTAAATTAACCTGCGTTGTAAATTATGTTATAATTTAGTTGGAAAATTGGTAGTGAATGAATTTATCTAAAAACTGGATTTTCTAAATCTGGCAGGTGCTAGGTTTCCTAAGCCTTGAAGGCTTAGGAAACCTTAGACTCTGTATAACTCTTTGAATTTTAAAACTTCTATATCTGGCAGTGCTAGGTTTCCTAAGCCTTGAAGGCGAAAGGCAAACCTTAAAAAGTTATCCAACTGGAGGAGAATATTAAAGCATGAATGTTGAAACGGCCTTGAATGCCCTCAAGGTACTTTCCACCATGGAAAAAATCCAACTGATTGGGCAATTATCAGCGCAAATTGAAACCGAATTAAGACCATTCAGTCAACCGCGACCGCGTCGGTCTTTGCGTGGTTTGTGGCGTGGATTGGGAATTAACGAAGCGGAATTGGCGGCGGCCAGGCAAGAAATGTGGAATAACTTTCCAAGAGAAAATATCTAATGTCCAATCTAGTTACCGATACCTTATGAGTCCTTCTCAAGAATACCTTACTCAAGCCGAAGTCCATTGGGATTTAGAACGTCTCTACCGAGACTTGGCCAAGATGAAAACCGAACCTTTGACCAAGATGGAAAAAGTTTATCTGTGTGGTCTGCTCTGTGGTTATAGTCCGCGTGAGATTGCTACACAACTCAAAAGAAGTGTTCGGGGGGTGGAGGCGTTTATGTGTAACACCGTGTATCAACATATCAAACTGCTTTGCAACCATGACGAGGAAAGAATGCGAAACCATAGAGATATTCTTCAATGGTTAGCAGAATTGGGCTATAAACTACCGATAACTACCGATTCTTCATCAAATTCCTCCTCTCCTGCTTCGTCGCCATTGAATAGCTTGATTCAGGTCTTAAATAGTTCAATTCACATCTTAAATAGTTCCGTTCAAATAGTAAATATTGACCCTATCAAAAATAAAATGGTAGTTCTAAACATTCTTCGAATAGAACTTCCTTGTTCTTTAGACTCTTCAAAAAATCATGATTCTGCAAATGGTTCCCCCCTCCCCAATGATTCTTCCAAAAGTAATTCTTCTAAAGAGGAAAAGTAACGGGTTAACAGGTTCAAAGCGTAGCTTTGGACTCCTGGGTTTGGTTTGAGATTGAAGCGGTAAAGAAACTTAGTTTCGGCTTTTTGGATATTGGCGCGTAGTAACGGGGATTCCAGACTCTCAAGAGGTACTTATGAACCATTTATCTACCAATTATGAACAAGATTTTTATGCGTGGTTGATGCACAATGCACAACTCATACGACAAGGTCGCTTTGTGGAAGTGGATGTGGAAAACGTGGCAGAGGAGTTAGAATGTCTGGGTCGTAGTGAAAGACATCAATTGGTTAGTCGCCTCTCCGTGCTATTGATGCACTTGTTGAAATGGGCGTATCAACCACAAAAACGTTCCAAAAGTTGGATTTACACTATTAGGGAACAACGTAAGAAATTGATGCGATTGTTAAAAGACAGTCCCAGTCTCAAACCTGAACTCGACGAAAGATTGACGGAATCTTATGAAATCGCGGTGTTGAAAGCGGCCAAGGAAACTCGGTTGGATGATACCACCTTCCCAACCACCGGTCCCTATTTTTTAGAAGAAGTCCTGGATGATAACTTTTATCCAGACATTTATTAGATGAATCGTCAGGGACAAAGCGTAGCTTTTACCTCGTTACCACGCTTTGCGGTGGTAATTACCTCATTACTACGCTTTTCTTCTCGTTCCCACGCTCCGCGGTCAGCCTTATACACCAGTGGTTTCAGTACCGAAATCATTGAGGTATGCCAGTTCTTTTC
>DZAL01000010.1:50363-59312 GCA_022729575.1 Thiomargarita sp. | reverse complement strand
TTCGAGGGGTGTTATCCCTCAGAAGTACAACAGTAGGTGAATATTACTATATCATGTTTAGTGATTCTACATATAACCAGGAGTACAAAGCTCCGCTTTGTACTCCTGGGTTGAGGTTGGGGATGAGCAGTCATTAGGTGGTAGTGGTCAAGCAACTGGTCATGGCTACTTCCAAATTTTCCACAAATTCTGATAAGTCAATCTTATCATAAATTCTTGCCCCTTTGTCGGCCCAATAGACTTTGGCAAATTCGTCGGGGTCTTTTTGCACGACTGAAGTTTTACCAGGGAGTTTTCCACGCTTTTGAAAAATAGCGTTGAGCAGAAAACGGTCGGCCCAGGTTTGGAGAGATTGACCTAAACACCACAATTTTTTGGTTTGGAGGAGGGTTGCCAATTGGTTGGGAATATATTTGTCCACTGCTGTAGCCCAATTAAAATAATCTTGTTCAGATAAAGTTAAGCAATCTTCTTAAGAACTGAAGTGTCCACGAATTTTATAACTTACCTTACGCATCCAAACTTAAATAAGGTGTATATTGTTATATGTTATTAGCCAATTTGGCTACTTGACCTTTTAATTAAAATGGAATAGGGTATTTGAGGTATAAAATCTCTTAAACTACTTTGTTAGATTCATCCAGAGAAACCATAATGAATACTTCATTACTCGATTTATACGTTGATTATCTAATCACTCACCATGCGCATCCAAACTAAAATCAGGTGTGTATTATTAAAAGTTATTAACGAATTTACTCCTAACTTGACATTACAACTAAAAAGCTCACCTTACACACTTTGGAAATTTTGTAGGTTGGAGTGAGCGTTGGCGAACCCCAACTATTTCATTCCAATTTCATGGCCATAGTTGAAACCTACAACTACTACAACTACAACGGTGCGTAAGGTAAGTAATATTATCTTATTTATTCGGAAAATTCCAAAATTCTGAAAATTCTGATTCTGACTATCAAAATGGCGTAAAGTGAGTTAACCATTCTTCGAAAGTGGTCAAACCTTTACCGCTAACATTCGTTCCAACGCCAATCGTGCTTCGGCTAAATCTGGAGCCGGCACTTTAATCGGATTGACTATATGTCCTTGTACCAAATTTTCTAAGACCCAAGCTAGATGTGCGGGGTCAATTCGATACGTGGTGGAGCACATACAAGCGATAGGCGACATAAAATGAATCATCTTGCCTTCCGCTTCACTTTCTTTGGCCAACCGATTGACTAAATTCAATTCGGTCCCTATCAACCAGCGTGTGCCCGGCGGCGACGATTTCACCGTTTTAATAATAAATTCGGTAGAGCCTACCTCGTCACACAAGGTACACACTTCAAATGCGGCTTCGGGATGCGCAATCACTTTGCCGGCCGGATATTGATTACGAAATTGAGTGATGTTTTCGGGTCTAAATAATTGATGTACCGAACAATAACCATCCCATAATAACAGCTTCGCCGAGCCAATTTGAGACGCGCTGAGTCCTCCATAAGAATAATCAAAATTCCAAATTTCCTCGTTCCCACGCGCCGGCGTGGGAATGCCGTGCCGACGCGCCAGCGTCGAGGTGCCGACGTTCCCACGCCGGCGCGTGGGAACGAGAGTATCAATCCTGCTGTAGGGTGCGTCCCACGCACCGTTTCTCCAATCGTGGTCAAGTTCAAAGATTAAGAATGGTGCGTGGGACGCACCCTACGCTGGCTGTTAATTCTGCTTCAGATAATTTGGTAGTCAAGTAGGGTGGGCAACAGGTTTATCGTGGCCCACCATTTCGTTTGAGGTGGGCAAATCAACACTTGTCCACTCTACACCGACTTGAACATCGAGTAAAAAGGAACTCAAGTCAGATGGGCAACAAATGTTGGTTGCCCACCGACCACTTGCTGAAGTGAATGAAGATTACCAAACCACCGGCACCAATCCACACTGGGCTATCATTTCATCGCAAGTTAGAATGCCCGTGACCTCGGTTGGATAGGCTAAAGCAGTACCGACAATCAAGCCGTCATGAATGTCTAAATTCACTGGCATTTTGAGAACGACGTTGAAATCGATTGGATAAATAATGCAACGAGAATCTTTTTGGAGAAATTGCCAAACTTTCTCTAGCGGTGAGGTGATACGTCCTTTGCGATACAAGTGCGTTACCTCGGCCAACACGATGGTAGGTATCAGCAGACAGACTTCTGTGGATTCCAAAATGTCGCCCACTTGAGGACTTAATCGTTTATCATTGCTAAGGAACCACACCAGGGCATGGGTATCGACGACAAAAATTTTCATAAGTTTCCCACCCCCTGATATTCAACGGCTTGAATCTCTCCTAAACTCCACTCGTGACCTTGCCAAAGACCGCGCAATTGGGCCAGTGGTGGTCGACTATCGGTCTGTGGAGTGGGTTGAACCTGATTCAATAAGGTGTTTAGTCGTTGTTGCAACTGAGAGACCGTGGTTTTCAACACCTGGAGGTCTTGTTGAATTTGGAGAAGGTCTTGAACGGCTAAGGTGTTCATAATTTTTTCCTGGTGGTGAATCTTCGTGGGATGGGCTAGTGTGTACTTGCCCATCAATCATTCTTCAACTAAACCTGACAGGTCTAAAAGACCTGTCAGGTTTAATTGAAGAGTTTGTTAACTTCAAATTTCTGTCAGTTAAGAATGGTGCGTGGGACGCACCCTACGCTGGCTATGAATGGAGGAAATACAACCAATATAACCTCGTTTATCGGCATTAAACCTGACAGGTGCTTTTCGACTTGTCAGGTTTGAGTTAATGAGGCGGGCTTAATCCTTAATCTACCAATGAGACATGCTGGACTAGAGGCTTTAGCCGGTCCGGTGAGGAGTGGCACATTACCGGCTAAAGCCTCATTGGTAGTTTCTCCAATCGTGGTCAAGTTCAAAGGTTAAGAATGGTGCGTGGGACGCACCCTACGCGGGCTGTCACCCACATTGCCTCACCACCAAAGTTTGAAAGTCGGTAAGGCGTTGCCAATTTCACCAAGGGAAGGATTAAACGCTCACAAACACCACCAACTCCTTCAGTAATTCATCACACACCACCACACTCTCAAGATAGGTCTGACAATCTATATCAAAATTATATCGGTATTCCTCAGCACATACTGTGATAGCAATCAAATCACCGCGATATTTAGATTTATCGGTCCGAAAAGCGGTCGAACCAATCACCTCCTCTAACAATTTATTTAATTGCGGTGATTTCGAATAAGCACCAAACTGACTTTTCGTCTCTAAGAGATGTTTAAACAGGCATTCAAGCATCTGTTGGTAATGAAAACAATGAATAGAACAATCCTGGATAGCAGTGTTATTCAACAGGTCAAGGGCGACCGCATGTTCCCACGCCTTCCCACCCAAGTTTTTCACATTTGCAAAAGTTTTGAAAAGTTCTTGATACATATTAAGACCCTTACTAGATTTCTGTAGCTTTGCCTGGACAAAGCTACGCTTTGGACTCCTGGTTGATGTTTATTGAGAATTGGCACATTACCGGCTAAAACCTCTACTCCCGCAGGAGGTGGTAACATTGGAGTAGTCAGGTAGGGTGGGCAAACGTCTTTTGGTTTGCCCACCATTCAGGCCATTTGGTGGGCAACGATAAACCTGTTGCCCACCCTACTTGTCTTGTCTACTCCATTCGCGGTCAGTCCAAAGTATCTGGTGACTCCATCGGTACAAACACCCCATTGCGCCGGGTCACATAATTGAGTTTAAAACCATATTGCTTTTGCATGTCCAGGACGATACGGTGAATCAGTTCGGAATACTTCTTCATATCATAACCGGACTCTTCTACCAATTGACCTTGGACCCGATTTTTTTCTTCCAACACGGGATTGGTTATCATAAGTTAGCCTCCTTAAAAAGTTGTAGCGGGGTTAAAATTGCCGGGGTAGGTAAATGCAACTTCACTGTTTTTTTGAAGTGACTCTAATAGCCTCTTGGTAAATTCGCCGTTTTCTTGGCGTGTCACCAATTCAGTCAACCCTTTGACAGCTTGTACTTTCCACACTGGATTCTTACGTCCTTTCCGAATAAACTTATACGACACTTCTCGTCCATGTGCTTGCGCTGTGCTAAGTTCCCCAACACACTGCATGATGCCAAATCGCTTTGCATAAGCATTGCAATAAGTCACATGTTTCAATACATACCAGTCTAAATACCAATAGATACCTCCTCCAATTAACCCAATAATCACCGTAGCCACCACACTGGCTTCCATCAAACCTCGCCGGTATTCAGCCTTGGCAGCATCGGGCATATTGTCGTTAATCCACTTCTTGTTAAACACCTGTGAATAAATACGATTGCGTACCCACAAAGCGTTGTCACGCACCGTGATGATGCCCGTCAACCGCAACGCATTAATCTTCTCTTGAGTGTCATCATCTGGAACTTGTTGCTTCCGAATTTGACGATATAACTCCAATAACGCGGCACTGTCTGGATAATCTTTTATCCACTTCTCTACCTGTCCCAGATTGCCCTCCTTATTACGACCACTCGCCAAAAATAAGGCTTGACAAATCTTATCGACACCCTCTGCGGTAATCACCGCCGGGTCATTTGCTACCGCTTCACAAAGTCTCTGAGTCAGATACGGATGCCCATTGGTCCAATACCAGACCCGCTGCAATAAAGTTATCGCTACGGTTGCCTGCTGTTGCAAACCACCAGCCAGGGAGGAAGTCACTTCGGTTTCCGTAAAATCGGCCAAGACAATCCGTTTGCCCACATTGAAAGGTGGCAAGTGACGGTCTTTAATCAAACTAGCGGGCGTGGCGGTGCCAATCAGACAAAAGGTTAGGCGACGAAACTCGGAATGGGTAGTACGGGCGTTATAAAACTCCCGCAACGACAACAGGAAGTCATCGGTAAACGCGGGCAACGTTTGTACTATCCCAATTTCATCTAAGAAGAAGACAATAGGTTGGGCACCGTGACCTAAAATTATCTGACGCACCACTTGGTCCCAACAATAAGTCGGCGTCAAGTTTTGTTGTCGCTGAGTATCCCAAAAAGATAAGGCGGAGGTGGGTAATTCCAGTTGAGTATCTATCTTCGTCAACAAGCTACCATACCAATTGTCGAGAGTGACGCCGGTGGTTCCAAGAGGTTGCAAAGAAAAATCGATAACTTTGATACCCTCCTGTTTGAGTCTCTCCATGACTCGTATGACCAAAGAACTCTTGCCCATTTGAGAACTATCGAGAATGTAACAATATTCACCTTGTTTTAAGGCATGGTATAACTCGTCATCGGCTTGACGTTTGATATAAGACTGCGCGTCTAAAAGCATCGTGCCGCCGGTGACATAGAATTTGGTTGTGGATGTCATGATTATTCCTCTTAATAAGTTGGAGTCCGGAATTTATTCCGTATTCCAAAAACAAAATTGTTACTCCTCTGGAGCGCAATAAGGATTATTGCGAACCGTGGTGCAATAATCCTTATTGCACTCCAGAGGGCAGAGTATAAGAATTTTACTCTCCAAAAAATGGTATAAACTCTCTGGAACGCAAGAAGGATTATTGCGAACCGTGGTGCAATAATCCTTATTGCACTCCAGAGGGAATCGTACAAGTTCATACCTCAGACTGCTTAATCAACCCCTCTAAACTAGCAGGCACTTGACCCTTTTGTAGCATCCGTTTGGAAGGTTTAGGAAACCTTGACTGAATTTAGTTAACTTGAAAAACTTTAGTTTTTGATGAATACTATTAACTTCCATTAATCTAACGAGGATGTTCTTTATGGAAATGATACAACTACAATTTGATTCACAAACGCTTAGTTTGGCTAGACAAATCGCTTCTATCCAGCACACCACCTTGGAAACTTTGATTCAAGAATGGGTAGAAAAATTCGCCCACCCAACCCCTGTAGTTAATGACCCCTTTGGGGGATTATTTGCACAAGACCGTGACTTCCTCGACCAAATCGTGGCGGAGGCGATGCAGGACCGACAATCGCAACCGTTGAGACAAACCAATGGCCATGGATAAGGTGTTATTAGATACAGATATATTCTCCGAGATTCTCAAAGGTGTCAACTCCCAAGTTGCCTCCCGTTCGTCGGCTTACCTGGCGGTGTTGGGGAGATACTCTATATCAGTCATCACGGTTATGGAAATCGTCAAGGGTTTTCATAAAGTTCAACGTGAATCACGAATCAATACGTTTCTTCAGGGGTTAGGTAAATTGGAAATTTTCCCCATTGAGAGTCTAATTGCAGAAACCGCGGGGAGAATTTACGCCGACTTGGAACGCCGTGGTCAGACCATAGGATGCGCTGACCCACTGATTGCCGCAACCGCCTTGCATCATCAAAGAATATTGGTCACTGGCAACCAATCTCATTATCAACAAATTCAAGCCTTAAACAAAGTGTAGTGTAGGGTGCGTCCCACGCACCATTCTAAACTTGAGAAATGGTGCGTAGGACGCACCCTACTGAAAAAGTAGGATAGGCAAGTGTTTGTTTGGCCTCTACCAAGTTAAATCGTCCATTCCTTAATCAATTCATTCCATTCCTTGGCCACCACAAACCGTCCCAAGTGTTTTACATTAGTAGTAATTACCACTCCTTCTATCGCCATGGCCTGCGCGGCTAAAATCACATCTCCTCCCAATTCCTTGGGGTCGGCAATCGGTTGTCCAATATTACGCGCCTCGGCCCAAAGTTCCGCGGCTTGGTGCCACATTGGTGTCGTTATGGGGAGATATTCAAAACCATACACACTCACCAGATTGTCTAGCCGTTCCAAACTCTTTGAAGTAGTTTGACGGTTTTGCTTGGCAAAACGTAGCAGTTCCCGCCGGAGTTCATAATCAGCAATTTCAGGGATAAAAACGTCCAAGTTGCCTTGTGCCAAATGGTTAAGAAACTGATTGATTTTCGGCCGATATTTAGCGGTGTTTGGATGACAAAACTCGCCAAGTACGCCGGTATCAATGAGTAGTTTCATTTAATAGTTCCTCCTCTTTTGCATCCTCAGAATAACCCCAAGTATCTTTTTGAAGTTCTCGTCTAATCTGGGGCCACACCTGTTCATCATAACCATCCTCCTCAGCCATCCATTGCTGAATCAGTTGAATGCTGTGTTTGTAACGTTCTCGTCGAGTTGCCGCGACCTTGTGTTGCGCTTCTGGCTGACCCCCATCGGCGGCTTTCATTAGCCATTGCCAAGCCTGTGGCAAATTTTGAGGGACCCCTTCGCCGCGTTCATATCGTAAACCGAGTTGATATTGGGCCTCTGGTTGACCAAATTCGGCAGCGGTGTGAAACCATTGCGTGGCTTGCATTACACTGCGCTCCACGCCGTCGCCGGTCAAATATTTTAAGCCCAATTGATATTGGGCCTCCGGGTTGCCTTGTTCGGCCGCTTGGCAAAGGCTGACTAATGGAAGGTTTTGAAAAGAATTTAACATAACGATGGTCTCCTTCTAAAAGAAACAATGGTAATCCTGGGTAGTGAGGCAATGTGGGTGGTGTCTTAGGACTGCCAGTCCTTTGAGGACTGGCAGTCCTGACCATACCATCACCCACATTGCCTCACTACCTAATCCTGAAAGGTTAGTTATCGGTGGGCAACGAGAAACCTGTTGCCCACCCTACAATTATAGCAACTTTTTCTGCAAATAATTCGCATATAATTCACAGCGCAGTTGAAAGTCATGCCGAGAGTCGCCTTTAAGTATACCACCGCTATGTAAACGGTCAAAGGAAATTTCATCCAGACCCGGTTGAGCATGGCGAATGGCCTGTAAGGTTTCACGTAACGAGAGTTGACCGCGGCGGAAGGCTTGCCAAGTTGCAGAGAATGACAATTGGCTACGGAGGATGGCTCGCACGGCTTCTCGTAATTGAGGGTCGAGGTTGAGTAAGGTCACCATTCGCCGAAAATGGTCAATGAAGATACTGCCTTCGGAAAACAACGCCCGTTGAGTGAATTGGGAGAAGGTGAAACGGTCCGACACCATCTCATATAAACCACTGCGAGATAGATAGGGATGACCGCCGGTGAGATGATAGAAGTCATGTAATTCTTCAGGACGCAACGGCGACTCATACCGCTGATTTAATTCTGTCACTTGTGCCATGGTAAAGTCTTCCAAAGTTAATTTTTGGCCCACATTAAAAGGCGATTGCAAGGGGTCTTTGATAAACAGGTGATATTCGGTAGCATAAGCAATCAGTAGCGTGATCTTGGTAGTAGGCTGTTTAGGCGCGGTGGCCCGCTTGTTATGCCAACTCCGGAGGAGAGCAAAGACATCACCACTAAACGGTTGCTGTAATAACCGGTCGGCTTCGTCAATGGCCCATAACATCGGTGCCGTTACCTGGGGTAATAAATGTTTGCAGAGATAGTCTTCAAAATTTTGGTTAGCAACTAATTTCGTATTCCAGAGGAGGTCAAGGGAACTTTCCACCTGAGCTTGATTAGCGAGGTCTTGGGCGAGGGTGACATAAAAGGTTTTTATGTCCGCAAAAGCCGCGTCCCCTAACGATTGAAGGTCGGTAAACCACACTTGCATTTCTGCGTCACGGGCTATCTGGAGACCGCGCACTAACAAGGATGTTTTGCCCACTTGACGAGAACCACGAACTAGGATAACGCTGTCGTGATTGGCAATAAGTTGGCGTAATTGTTCGTCTGCTGGACGTTTGATATAAAATTTGGACGTTATGGGGATGGCACCCGTAGGCGTTTCTGAGGGAATTTGGGTTAGACGTGGCATCAGGTTTTGACTTAATTGTGAAATATTATCAATATCGTTCCAAAGAATGGCGGGCCGATTTTTTCAGCTCAAGTTGTTCGCCTATTTTTAGGGATTGTGACATAGTGATAATTCCTCTTTGTGTGTGGATAGATAAAAAAAAAAGCAGATTTGACAACTTTCAAAAAGT
>DZAL01000010.1:36466-50263 GCA_022729575.1 Thiomargarita sp. | reverse complement strand
TGTCAAATCTAGTGCGAGGTTTAAGATTTGACAACTTTCGAAAAGTTGTCAAATCTAGTGCGAGGTTTAAGATTTGACAACTTTCGAAAAGTTGTCAAATCGAGTGAGGTTTAAGATTTGACAACTTTCGAAAAGTTGTCAAATCTAGTGCCGATTTGACAACTTTCAAAAAATTGTCAAATCTTTAAGATTTGACAACTTTCAAAAAGTGGTCAAATCTGCTCTTAAAGAGGGGGGGAAATCACAACGAAATAAACTGCCTTTACTGGGTTCACTTTCTATGTGCAATTGACCACGGTGACGGTTTAATACATGTTTGACAATCGCCAGACCTAAACCAGTTCCTCCTTGATTACGTGAGCGTGCAACATCAACGCGGTAAAAACGTTCGGTCAAACGAGGTAAATGTTCGGGGGCAATGCCTTCTCCGGTATCTGCTACGGAAAAGTGAGCGCCTTGGTCGTCGCGGTACCAACGAATTGTAATAGCTCCTCCAGTTGGCGTATATCGCACGGCATTAAATACCAGATTCGAAAACGCACTGCGTAATTCTCCTTCTTGCCCGTAAATTATTAATTCTTCTTCCACCGCTAACGTGATCTGATGTTGCCGGTCCCCACTTAGGGCTACGGCTTCTTCATAAATACTTCTGAGCATTTCCGCTACTGCCACTGGTTCCGAATGATTGGTGGGGGGTTCCGATTCTAACCGGGATAAGAGCAGTAAGTCTTCCACAATATTTCGCATTCGCGCGGTTTGTTGGGCCAGTAACAGCAGAGGACGTTGATGGCTCTGGGTACAGTCCTCTGAATCGCGCATAGTTTCCACCAAGCCGGTAATTACGGTCAACGGCGTGCGTAATTCGTGGGATACATTGGCAATAAAATCACTACGAATTTGTTCTAGTCGGTGTAAATGGGTAATGTCACGCGCTAGTAGCAGCCGTTGATTATCGGCATAAGGAATCACGCTCACTCTTAACATGATTCCCGCATCGATGGGGGAGACGAATTTGAGAGTATTGTCTTCATAATTACCTTGTTCCAAATACTGATGAAAACTGGGATAACGGATGAGATTGGTAATTGGTTGACCGCGGTCTCTGGGGGATTGTAGTCCCAATAATTGGGCGGCGGCTTTGTTGAACCATTCAATCTCATAATCAGGTCCAAGCACCACTGTGGCATCAGGCATCGCGGCGGTGGAATTTTGGAAGCGTTTCAACATCTCGCCCAATTGGCGTTTACGCTTACGATTACGTTGCTGTAACCGGTAAAAATGGTAAAATACTTCACCCCAGATGCCTGGGGCTTCGGGTGGATGAAATTTTTTATGGCTAAACCATTGTTCTAATTGACGTAAATGATATAAATGCCAACCTATGTAAGTCAGGCTGGCGAGGAATAAAAATAGCATGGCCTGGCCAATTAGTAGGCCAATTAGCCATAAGCCGGTGGTAATTCCAAATACTCGCCAAAATTCTTGAACCCAAGGAGACATAAGATTATTGCCGCATAGTGGTGAAACGGTAGCCAACTCCACGTACCGTTTGCACGAGGTGATCATAGCCATGTCCAGCTAGCGTTTTCCGCAGTCGTCGAATATGAACATCGACGGTACGTTCTTCGATATAGACATTGCTCCCCCATACTTGGTCCAGGACTTGGGTTCGGCTATAGACTCGTTCTGGATGTTGCATGAAAAAGAGTAATAGACGAAATTCGGTAGGACCAATGGTAACTTCTTGATTGCCGATTTTCACACGATGTTCGGTAGGATCCAGTTGTAATTCATTAACGATTAAGGTTTCGGCATTGCCATAGGGTGAAACTCGACGTAACACGGCTTTGATTCTGGCAATTAATTCACGAGGAGAAAAGGGTTTGGTGACATAGTCATCGACCCCCACTTCAAAGCCGCGAATTTTGTCTGTTTCTTCGCCACGCGCGGTTAACATAATGAGGGGGATAGATTGAGTTTGAGAATCTTTTTTCAATTGTTTGGCAAATTCGATTCCACTGATTTCTGGTAACATCCAGTCTAATAAAATCAAGTCCGGCAGATGATTGAAGATTTCTGTTTTAGCTTGACTCACATTGGCGGCCTCAGTGAGGATAAATTCGGTCTTGCTCAATGCTAGTTGTAGCATTTCACGAATAGCTGTTTCATCTTCTACCAGTAAAAGGTGTTGTGGTGTAGGCATAAATAAATCACTCGTCAATGCAGTAAATTCGAACTATACGGTAAAGAGTTGACCACTTTACTTTAGGGACTACCAATAAGGGCAACCATAACCAATAAGGGTAAGCACAAGGGATTGCCTCTACCAAAATGGATAATCTATTTATTGGTGGTCTTTTGTTGAGCAGTAGCCAAATCTCTTATTTGCTGTAGAACATTACCATTGTGACATAAATGCTTTTTCAGGAAAAGTTCAGAAAATATCAATTTAGTATAAATATTTTTATCTATTTGACAAATAATAATAAATTAATTTTACGAAAATGGTTTATTAGGGTAATTATCGTCAAGCATAATCAGAAAATTAAATAATAACAGTGGATTGTGACAATTATTTTACGCATGAGTTATTTATATGTTATGACGTATTTTATTGATAAATTTTGCTTATTTCCTTGACAAATCTCAATGAGCAGACTAAATATAATCTAATAGGGGGAAATTAATTTTAGATTGAATCAGAAGTTTCCAAATTTAAACTTAGCAGTCATTGTATTGTTAAGTATTTGATTATCTCATTACCACCATGACACAAAAAAAGGAAGGAATAATATGACCACGCTAACCATGCTATCCACGCTAACGCCGGCAATTGCTAAACCAAAATTGCGTAAGGTAACGATGACACATTATGATGGTACGCAACGTGCCGTCAGTATCAGTGACAAAGAAACGCTGTTGCCGCGAGGACATCTTCTCATTTCTCATACGGATGTGCAAGGCCATATCACGTATGCTAATCGTTGGTTGCTTCATATCTCAGGTTATAAGGAAGCCGAATTGGTGGGTAAACCGCATTACACTTTACGGCATCCTGAGATGCCGACGGTGGTCTTTAAAGAGTTGTGGAATACTCTTATTAATGGCCATATTTGGCAGGGGCCTATCAAAGATTTACGCAAAGACGGTGGGTTTTTCTGGACCGATGCCACGATTACTCCCAATAGTCGCAAAGGTAAATTGATTGGTTATATCTGTGTTTACCATGAATTATCGCGTGATGAAATTGAAGAATACGAAGAATATTATCCCACTCTGCTCTAAACTTGTCCTATTTGACTAAAGTCAACCGTTAAGAGTTTAGCTCTACGGTTTGACTTAAATCAAAAATTCCTGTTTTTGGATAACCTATCATGTTTCAATTAAATCAACCATTTCAAGCATATATTGTTTAAACATTATTTTCAGTTATCAGAAAAAGGAGAATATAGTGAATTTAAAGAAATTTTTCGTTATAAATGTAGTTTTGTGTGGCCTTTCTCAGGTTACACTTGCCGACGAGATAGGATTAACTAAGCAGTTTTCTACCTGCATGGACCAGTCAGGTGGTGTTACGGTCAATATGCTTAATTGCATTAGCTATTCCCGCTCATTCTCTTTATAACTTACTGATTAATATGATTTTATAATAAAAAGTTCACGACCGGCTATTGTTAGTCTTTGGTTTTTAAATAAACAGATATTTATACCTAGTTATTTAAATTCAACAAGTTACAATAGCCTGTCGTAAAGTTTAAAAAGTAAAATATATATTTTTCAATTAGTTATCGGCATGGGTAGTTTTTCCTTACGATAAGCATTTTCTTAACTCTCTCATTATACTACTTTTTTATACAAAGCGGGAATTGCTGATAAATCCAAGTTGAAAGGAGCTAACCAAACTTGCCTGTGTCGATCTTCAGACCATGCCATTCGACTCTGCGTAAGGTGAGTTATAGATATGAAAAATAAAGAGATTAATGCTTATGCTATTAGAATTAGGAATTGTCTTTGCCGCTTATGCAGGTATAAGATTTTTTGAAAAAAATCGTCAGCCTAATAAAAGGAAAAATGCTAAAAATACCAGCGTTAAACAAACCCAACAAGCTTTGACAGCCACAATGGAGGCTGAAAAAAAAGAACAACAACAAGATTTGAAAATCTGTGGTATGGCTATGGGAATAGGCGCAGTAAGACAATTTTTCTTGAGCTCTCCCCTATTCGTTTTGTTAAATATTGTCTCTTTCACTTATATAGCCGTTCCTCTTTTTAAAGTGGCAGAAAAATCTTTGTTTGCCGATCGAAAAGTGAATGCGTATGTACTCTATTTTCTTGCTGATACGGCCACGTTTGCCTTGGGCCAATATTTTGCAGCCGCATTTGCAGTTTCATTATTTCATGTCTCAAAGATAGTTGTATCCCGTGCGCAAGGCTATTCTGAGAGAATGCTCCTTGATGTTTTTGAACAACAACAGCCTCAAAAGGTATGGCTTTTAAGAGAAGGTGTTGAAATTGAAGTACCTTTGGTAAATATCAAGCACCATGATATTCTTATTGTCCAGACGGGTGATATTGTGCCAGTCGATGGCATTGTGACTGAGGGAATGGCCAGTATTGATCAACATGCTTTAACCGGCGAATCACGACCTCTGGAAAAATTGCCAGGTGAACAAGTCTTCGCGGCGACGGTTGTAGTCTGCGGTAAAGTTTGTGTCAGAGTTGAAAAATCCGGGCAAGAAACAACCATTGCGAAGATAAATCAAATCTTGAATCGTTCTACAGACTTCAAAACCACTCTCCAATTAAAAGGAGAAAAGTGGGCGGATGCGTTCATATTGCCCGTATTAATCACCGCCGGGTTAAGTTTACCGCTGTTGGGGCCAGTAGGAAGCGTCATCATTTTAACCAGTCATTTTGCTAGTCGGACGAGTATTACTGCACCATTGGGTACACTTAACTATATTAGTGTTGCGGCTCATCACGGTATCTTGATTAAAGACGGACGTGCGCTGGAAGCCTTAAATAATATAGATGTGGTGTTGTTTGATAAAACCGGTACTTTAACCCATCAAGATAATGAAGTGACGCGGATTATTGTGAGTAATCATTATCAAGAAAGTGAAGTTTTATCTTATGCCGCCGCCGCCGAACGTTATGTCGCACACCCCATTGCTAAAGCTATCTTCAAGAAAGCCGAGGAAACCCATTGTACGATACCTTTGGTCACAGACCAATCGAAATATCATATAGGTTATGGTATAACGGTGAATCTTGAAGCTGAGGATAAAATTATTCGTGTCGGTAGCACTCGTTTTATGCTGAGTGAGGGAATCAGTATACCCAATGAAATAGAAGTCGCCGAAAAACAGGCCCATATTGAAGGTCATTCTTTGGTCATCGTAGCAATCAATCATCAGGTAGGTGGCGCAATAGTGTTACAGACCGTGCTACGTCCAGAAGTGACCAGGATTCTTAAGCGACTTCGGCAACTCGGGGTAAAACATCTGGCTATCGTCTCAGGTGATCATGAGCAACCTACCAAAAAACTGGCTGAATCATTAGAAATGGACAGCTATTTCTACAATGTGACACCAGAAAATAAGGCTGATATTGTGGAACAATTACAGAAAACTGGAAAGTCTGTTTGTTTTGTTGGTGACGGTATCAATGATGCCATTGCAATGAAAAAAGCCAATGTTTCTATTTCCATACATGGCGCAACTGCTATTGCCACGGATGTGGCGGAAGTCATTTTAATGGATGGTACACTTTCCCATCTAGCTGATATATTTGAGATTTCAAAAAATCTGGAGACTAATTTGCAAAATAGTCTGAAGCTGAGTATCGCACCGGGGATCATCAATATAGGAGGATTTTTTCTCCTTGATTTTGGTATTTTAACAGCGTTTTTGGTTAATGGGGCATTTTTCTTTCTAGCGGTGGGAAATTCAATGCATCCTCTCGTTGGTATTGAGAAAAAAACTGGTAGTGAGGAAACCTTTGGTCAGACTCACGAAGTTTTAAAGATTTCGTAGTATTGGATTTTTGGGTTTAGTAATTCTTAATTTATCTAACCGTTATGATGTAGAAAACTGGAGTTTTTCTAATGAGAAAGACCAAGCCAAATTGGGCTAAAACGACCATCTGTACTCCTTACCAGATGGTTTATCCCAACAATGAGAAGGAAGTCATTGAAATCGTAAAAAATTGCTATAACAAGAACATCCCTCTCAAGGTAGTGGGTGCGGCGCATTCTTACAACGATATATTTCATACGACTCCTGATGGAATATTAATGTCATTGTCACACCTGTCAAAGGTTGAGTTAATTGACCCACAAAATCGCCTCGTCTCCATTGAGGCCGGCGTGAGAACGCCCATGCTTATCAAAGAGTTAAAAAAAATGGGTCTGTCTTTGCCTAGTCTGGGCACCAATATTTTTGATAATTTTTTGGGTGCCTGTAGTACCGGTTATCATGGCAGTGGCATCGCTTATGGTGCTTTGAGTACACTGATTCAAGAAATCGAGATGGTAAATGGCCAGGGAGAAAAATTGCAAATCAACAGGGGACATCCCGAATTTGATGCACTAGGCATCGGGCTGGGTGCTTTTGGGGTGATAACCAAAGTGGTCATTCAATGCGAATCTTATTTTCATCTCGAAGTTCTCGAACAAACCGTTAGCTTAAACTATATTGAAGAACATTTTGACGAATTGTTGAATAGAAATGACCATTTCAAGTTTATTTGGGTACCACATACTGACCGGTTTATGATCTGGTGTGGCAATAGGACCCATAAACCCGAACTATCACTGCTTCAAAAAATCAAGACCTATTTCTATTACGGCGTTATTATCAATAACTTCTTTCACGAATGGCTTCTGTTTCTGGCCAGTTTTGACCGAAGCAAAATCAAAGACGTTAATGAGAGGATGAGTCGTTTGATGATTCCTGCTGAGAAACGTTCGGTGTGGGCCTCCCACTGGGCCTTTTTCTTGCCTCACGTCCTCAAGCAAGATGTGGTGGAGTACGCGGTTCCTATTGCGGATACTTTTACCGTTTTCAAAAAACTGATGAGCGAGATTGAGGCTAAGAAGATAATGGTGGATATGCCGATAGAAGTCCGGTTTGTTAAAGAGGACTCTTTTTGGCTGGGCCCGTCTTACCAAAGAAGTTCATGTTACATTGGTACCAAGATTCATTTTCCTTATGGAAGAACACCGGAATATTTGGATTATTTCAAAATGGTCGAGTCGCTCATGTTAAGTTATAAGGGACGTCCGCATTGGGGTAAACAGTTTAATATCCCCACTGAATATTTTAAATCCGTCTATCCCAAGTGGGATGATTTTTGGGCACTGGTGGACCAATATGATCCGAAGGGGATTTTTCAGAATGCTTTTCTAAAAAGGATTAGACATTCCTAACGGGAATCGTAAAGAGGCAAGGTTTCCTAAACCTCGAAGATTTAGGAAACCTAGAGTCTAGCTGATTCCACACTTACTTATTTACCAATTTATCATATTCTGCATGTGGTCCTATCCAAAACCACGTTAAACTGCCTGGGGTCTCGGTTGCCAAAGCACGGTATTTGGTCCCAACTCTGGCAGACCAAAAATCGCCAATGGATTTCAAATGCAAAGAGGGATGAAAGGGATTCTGTTTCAGCAATTCAAAATTTTTATCTGCTAATTGGCGAACCGCTACCGGTAATTTCTGATAGTGTTCCCAAAATTGCGGACTCGCAAAATGCTTCATAACTCCGTACACCGATGAGCCGCAAATTCGTGGCGAGCCTCTTGTGCCAAGCTATCTAATTTGCCACGGTTGACATCCTGTTCAATCTGTTTATCCCATAAACTGGCTTCCCACTCTTCATACCAACTACGAAAACGGGTTAACTCTATTTCAGGGAGTTGAAGAATGGCAGTCTGGATTTGTTCAACGTTTATCATGGTGAAAACTCTGTTAGGTTTAAAAATATTGAGCCTGCGGAAGTTGGACTGAGGAACGAAGTCCAACTTCCAAGTCGTTGGACTTCCTGTCGTCAGTCCAACCTACGTACTCCAAGTAAAGGTTTCCTAAACCTCACAGGTTTAGGAAACCTTGGCGTTGCTACCAAACCTCCTCAATTAACACCACCCGTTTTTCATCCAGTGAAATACGACCTGCTTGCAGGATGGCGGTGACATTGAGGGTATTAGCAAATGTGGGTAGCCGGTCTTCAAAATAACTAACTGGGAGAGAGGTTGTATTGAACTGGTGACAGGCTACTAAAAAATTCTTAATGCTTTGATAGCCATAGCCACTTTGCCCCACAAATTGATTATTTTGAGGAGTATATCTCATAAAGAGCGGATTAGGACTCAGTAACTTTGACTCCTCGGTAGCCACCGAGTAACCCCGATGCGCTTGATCTACTGTGATTTCGCCGCGTTCTCCCATATAAAAGAAGCGTTGTTGAGAATGAACATCGGAGGGTGGTGCGATCCATGATGAGGTGTGAATACTATGCGCTTCAGTGAATGAGCGTTGATTCTGCCACTGTACCATTAAAGAGATGGTATCTTCTAATTCCCGTTCAATAAGTTGTTTCCCAACGCCAACGGATTGACTAGCATAAACACTGATGGGAGTGGCTTTACCAGTTAAGATGGTACAGAGAATATCGATATGGTGACTATTCAAATAGTAACTAATATCGCTGGATTGCCCGGCCCATTGTTTAAAAGTCAATAGTTGACTTTTCGGTTGACTCATATAGCTATTCATAAAACTAAACTCGCCCAAATCTCTGGCCCGCGCCATGGCATCTTGGTAGATGGGATCAAAACGTTTATGAAGCTCAACCATTCCCAGAAGTTGTTTTGATTTTGCCATACGGATTAATTCAGTATGCTCGGCAACGGTTTTCACCAGTGGTTTGGCTACTAACACATGATGTTCATGTTCCAAAGTCTCTTTAGCTATCTCAAAGTGAGTATCATCCGGCGTAACAATAATGACGGCACTCTTGGGTGGCATTTGCTTTAGGGCTTGACGATAAGCCAATTCATCAATACACTGCTCTTTTGGATAAAACTCAAAAAAGGTATCCAAATCCGTATATTGACCTTCTAAATTGTTCTTAAAATGTCTCTTGATGCTCTCCAATCGGTTTCCATCTCTTCCACAGAGGGTGAGGTTGCCAACAATTCCTTCTTTCCTCAAATCAAATAAGGTCAAAGCGACCACCCCCAAGTCTTTGTCGGAGGCGGCTTGTTTGGACGGACTAAGTCCGGTCACATATTCCCCGGTACCAATCACCAAAACGTCAATCATTTTCTTCTTCTTCTCCTGTTATAATATAAACTTCACCGGGGGGAATCCCCAAACAACTTAATTGAGCAGCGGCTCGAAATGCTTTTGATAGCATCTTCTTTTCATGCAGTTTCCGTCTATGGTCACCAGTGATATTATGTTCCCAAATAATTTCACCAATATTGACGACTTTGGCTATACATTTATCAGGATACAATTTTTGTAATAGTGAAATAACCGCCACTTCTTCAACTCCTCCCGGAATCTTATCTAAGTGACCACTGGAGAGTGGTAAAAAGCCGGTAATACCCAATTTTTGTACATCCCATAAGGCCAAGGTATTCCATGGACAGGAGTCTCCAGTAAGTTTTTGCCAACCTGAATGTTTAGCATGTTTTTCAGTCATTTTAGCCCCAACTACCAAAGTATTTTTATCCAGATGACTTTCTAATTGGGCAATCTGATCTTCAGTTACAAAAACCTCAATACTTTGTAAGATAAGTTGAGTTGCTCTGATCCCCATCGCTTTTTCAACCAACATATTTAGTGGTTGAGTAAAGCTAATCCAAGGATTAACATGTAGAATTCTTAAAGATGAACCATAAACATTTTTAAACTGTTTAATTTCATTAAAATGAGTTTCATCAGTGGCAATCAAAACTATACTCGAATAATTCAAAGCCCTATCAATCCATTTTTGGAGTCGACTCAAGTCACTAAGAATTGAACTATTCCCATGCAATCTGGTGCCTACCACTTTCAAGTTCATTGGCATTGTCAGTACCGGTCTAAGTTGAGTGGTTTAAACCTGACAGATCTCGAAGACCTGTCAGGTTTGGAGAAGGTTATCACTACCCAATATGTTGAGAGCCATCTTTTAGAGAGTTAAGCGTTTTTTCATCAAGTATCTGATACTTGCCATTAATTAACACAAAATGAGTCAACTCAGACATTTTATCAATGCCTTCTTTTGATAGCTCCTTTTTTAAGATTTTTAAAGTGCTGGTGGTTTTAAGTGGGGCCTCGTTAATTCGTATAAAATGAGGAATGGCATGTCTTACTAACTCGTTATCCAGGTAATTTAATAAGTTTGCCAGAAATAGAGTTAATGAAATATTTTCATCTTTGAGTCGTAACGTAGCCATTCCAGCTTGCCCGTCAAGCCACGGCAGTTTTATTCCATAAACACAGACTGCCGCTATGAGGTCAAATTTATACAGCACGTTTTCCACATCTACACTGGAGATGTTCTCTCCCTTAAAACGATAACTGTCACCCATTCGCTCGATAAAGGTAAAAAATCCTTCATTATCTCGCGTTAAAACATCACCGGATTGCCACCATAAATCCCCAGGTTTAACCAAATCATGAATAAGTTTATCTTTATCCAATTCCGGATGTAGATAGCCACGGTACTTTCGGTCAGGAATATGGAAGACGGCTTGTCCGGGACAATTATAACTAACTTCGCGGTTATTTTCATCAAGGAGAACAATTTCTTGTTCGTTGGTGTAGCCGCTGGGAATAAATCCACAAAACCCAGGACGACCAGTCCAATTGGTTAAAGCACCGGCCGGCATCTCAGTAGCACCAAAGTGTTCCACGACATGAAGAATATTAAATCTTTCTAAGGTGTTTCTCCAAATATCGGTTTTCAAGCCATTACCAAAGATGACCTCTAAAGGATTTTGAGAATCGTTAGGTTGTTCAGGAACATTGATTAAATATCTCCATAATTCGCCAATATAAACCATATTGGTGCAATCAAAATTTCTGATGTCTTCCCAAAAATGAGAAACTGACAATTTTTCTCTAAGAATAGCTGTTCCACCTGAGTACACGACACTAGAAAAAGCTACCGCTAGTGCATTACCATGACATAGAAGCAGAGTGATATAACAACGGTCTGTGGAAGTCATACCGGTTCGGATAGACCAAGCCATACCTGCGCCCAACATTCTTTTATGAGAAAATAACGCCGGTTTACTGGGACCACTGGTGCCACTGGTAAAAATAACAAAGGCGGGGTCTTCTATGTTAGCATGGCTTTGACTGTTTGGTAAAGTTGAAGATATGGATATGGGTTCTTGTTGAAGAACTTCATCTATATCGAAACATTGAACGCCTTTAATTTGTTTCCCGAAACACCACTTAACATGACAATTTTTAGCTAGTTGGATAATTCTATTTTCAGGTTCTCTGATGTTAAACAAGATAGCCAAACGCTGGGCTTTACCTATCCCAATAACAGCAGCGAAAAAATTGATTGAATTTTTTTCATATAAGCCAATAGATGAATCATCCATGTTTTCATTGATGAAATTGGCAATACGGTTGACTTTTTGATCAAGCTGTCCATAGCTGATTTCTATTTTGGTATCCACCTCAATAGCAACAGTATGATCGAAATACTTTGCTACTATTTCTTCCCATTTTTGAGTCCAGTTGGTTATGTTTTTGCCGGTAATCTCTTTCCATTGTTGGGTTTCCTGCGCGGAAATCTCCTCATAGATATTTCTAAGTTTTAGTAAATCATTCTTAGCTTGTTGAATTTTAGCTATCCAGTGTTTATCCATAGTTACAAGTACCGATAATGGTGCTGAGAAACTAAGTTTCTTAAAGAAACTTAGTTTCTGGTGTACGCTTTTTTATACTAAGTAGCGAGATACAAATGACTCCTATCTTAATACTCCTTGAAACCCATCAATTAAGAGTTTAACTCCCGTAACCAATAAAAAAACATCGCTTAAATTATAAACTCACCTTACGCACGGTTAACTCAACCACCCCCAACCCCTCCTTGGTAAGGAGGGGAGTAGCATCACTGAAATCGCAGGGGAGATTCCCCGCCTTAGCCAGGCTATACTCTATGCACACCATTGCATTTCTGCTCGTTCCCACGCGCCGCGTGGGAACGTGAGCCGAAAACTATTTAGAATGTTGGAGTAGAGGCTTTAGCCGGTAGGGGTCGGCGCCCCATTAAAGGTCGTCGCGGCCGGCTTACCGGCTAAAGCCTCTACTCCAACAGGTTTTTTCTCGTTCCCACGCGCCGCGGTCAGCGTTATACACAAGTTTTTAGGTATTTGATTTACAAAGACTTTAATAAGTGCGTTCAATTGGGGTCTTTCCTTATAAATCAATCTGTTATAGAGGCGCCGCGGGACTTGTGTATAACGCTGACCGCGCCGCGTGGGAACGAGAAAAAACCTACTTGTGTGCATAGAGTAGCTTGTTAAGGAGGGGAGTATCCCTGGCGACTCCGGTGGTATCTATTCCCCGCCTTAGCCAGGAGGGGCTAGGGGTGGTGGTGCGTAAGGTGAGTTATTTACCAAACTAAACTAGAGGTAGAACCATTAGATACCTCTTAAAACTAGAAGTTTTGGTGGGTGGTTATTTAAGTTTGAATGAGCGTGTTGAAATAAACCTTTTTCTCGTCTTTGACTAATACTCTTAAACCGTGGTAGGGTGTTTGGTGGTCCCGCGGTTTTGAGGCTCGGTTTTCTCCTTAACCCACTAAAATAGTCTTCTTAGAGCGGGAGTGGCTGGCGATTTGGTAGGTTGGAGTGAGCGCCAGTGAACTTCAACAAAATTACTCTAATTTCATGGCCATTGTTGGAGTTCGGCGCTCACTCCAACCTACAACTGTGCGTAAGGTGAGTTATTAAAAATAATTTACATTATGAATAACAGTTAGCTTGACTTAAATCAAGGAATCCGGCTTTGAATAACTTATTATGTCTCTGTTTTAAAACTCATCTTAACGCAGTTGTCAGAAATTCAGAGTTTACCGAATTTTAAAAATTAACCAAATAGGCTGATTAATGATATTACCATTCTGAAAATTCTGATTCTGACAATCAAAATGGCGTAAGGTGAGTGAAAATTTAATTCTGAGAATCTAATCCAATCACATTTTTTGTTTTCTATGGAGGACGTTACATGAAAAAAATCCTGATTTCCTCGTTAGCCCTGGCAGGACTACTGTTGGTACAAATGGCCCAAGCGGCCCAAGTGAGCGATATTTTGACGGCGATGACCTCGGCACGGGAAAGCCTAGTGAAGATGCTGGCTGAAACCGACGTCGCTAAACGTGATGCGTTGAAAGCAGAAGTAGTGAAAGGCACCGAAGAGGCTGAAGCAGCACTTACCGCAGTTTTAGCCGATGCGGCCACGGCGGCTGAAATCAAGACTAAATTGGAAGAATTTAAAACCCTCTGGGAAGAGTTTAAAAAGACTCGTGACAGTGAGTTAATTCCTAACTTGGAAGCCGGCAAACTGGCGGAAGCCAAGGCATTGGCAACGGGGATTCAGAAAGAGCGTTTTGGCAAATTGAAAGAATTATTGGAAGGAATTAAATAAAGTCTTTCAGATTTGACACGCTCAGATTTGACAACTTTTTTAAAGTTGTCAAATCTAAAATCGATTCGGATTTTTGATCACTTCAGATTTGACACGCTCAGATTTGACAACTTTTTTAAAGTTGTCAAATCTAAAA
>DZAL01000010.1:6811-36366 GCA_022729575.1 Thiomargarita sp. | reverse complement strand
TCGATTCGGATTTTTGATCACTTCAGATTTGACAGCTCAGATTTGACAACTTTTTTAAAGTTGTCAAATCGATTCATTCGAATTATTGCAATATTACGCCGGTATTAATCTTCCCTTCAACTAAATTTTGTTGCGCTTGCTCAACCCTTTGTTTACACTCTGGAAAAACTTGAGTTTCCCAATCATGATAAGGTGCTAATCCCACTCCCTGGTCCGCCACCGAAAAATAGTAAACGCCACTCTTTACCTGTTGATTTTTTGCAAATTCTTGCACCATTTGCGCCGTTGCCACTTCTACTCGCTTAATTGCACTGGTCATCAAATATCTACCTACTTTTTCGGGTACCGTAAAATATTGGTCAACGTTAACTCCAATCGCTTTTAGACCCGTAGTCCCCGCGGCGGCGGCGGCTTCTAAGGCCCCATTTCCCGCTTGACCGCCGGCCCCAAAAATCACATCTGCGCCTTGTAGAATAAACGATTCGGCATATTGTCGCCCCTTGATAAAATCTTCTGCCTCGTTAATAGTTTGATGCAACATAGTGGTAAACAGATTGACACTTCTGACACCATTTTGAAATCCTTGAAGCAGACGAGTGTTGGCAATATTTTCTCCCCCCGCGACTGAGCCGATAATCTGACTGGTCGTCATACAAGCCGCTAAGATTCCAGCTAAATAACCCATCTGGTCTTCTGCAAACATCACACTGGCCACATTGGGCAAAGTTTGATAACTGTCATACCTGACATCTATAATCACAAAATAAATTTTAGGATGAATTTTCGCCACTTGGGCGGTGGCTTCAGCCATTGGTAAGCCAAGGGTGATAATTAAGTCATAACCACTGTTGATGATTTTTTCCAGAATATCTGAATAATTGTCAGTCGGTTGAGCAACGACATAATCAAAGACTACATTTTCCGTTTGCGCCGTGGCTTGACGCGCACCAACTAATGCTAATTGATTGAAACCATTATCATTTTCACCGGCACTATCTAGCACTAAAGCCACTCCTAAATAATTTTGGGGCGCAGTGTCTATTATCGATGGAGTGGTACCAGTAGTCGTTGACGTGGTTGACGTGGACGCAGGGGAGATTAAGGAGGAAGAATTAGAATTATCTTCACTACCTCCTCCACAATTGAGTAGTAAGGTCAGGACCATACCTACTAAAAAAATTTGAATCATTGAATTGAAACGCATAGTTTACCTTTAATAGTTTACCTTTATTGGTGTAGCTACCTTCACTTCCGGCCTCGAAAGCAGGGATAACACCCCTTCGAGGGGTGTGATCCCTCAAACCACCCCTTGCCCCTCCTTGTTAAGGAGGGGAGTACACCCTGCCAACTTAGTTGGCGCATACTCCCCTCCTTAACAAGGAGGGGCAGGGGGTGGTTATGCGTAGAGCCGGGGTGAAAGAGGCACTGCCATTAAGTTAAGAAATCCCCCGGTCAGGTTTTAACCTTGAAGGTCTGGTTTTAGACCTTCAAGGTTTCTTTGGCCGGCTTAACTTAATGGCAGTGGGTGAAAAAGGGGGTGATAAATTACCAGGGCATAATGCTATTAAATCCGCGAAAGGGTTTTGACACGTCATGTGACATGACCCCCACATCGTTAGACATCACACCAATACCTCGGCCGATTCGACTAGTATCAGATCGCATTTCTTCTAGTTGTATGACCATCTCATCTAAATCACTGACCACTCTACGAAAATCTAAGTGAATACTGGTAATTTCTTGCGACACCGCCGAGACTGATTTCTCCATATTCGTTATCTCTCCAGACACTTTAAGTATAGATGTTTGAGTATCTGACATGTCTTTAGACACTTGTAACAGTGAAGAATTAATTTCGTGCAAGGAAAATTTGATGCCTTGGACCGCTTTGCTTATTTCTTGGGTCGAACGACTCACTTCTAACAGCGAATTATTCATTGCAATCATAGAATTAGTCATTCCTTTGTTCATCGAGTTAATTCCCACACCGATGCCGGTTAACTCCTTGGACATCATCACAATTTCCGTGGTCAACGAATTTAACTGTTGGGTCACCATTCTCATATCCGTGGTCACTGCGTAAATGAGAAAAAATACATACGAAGCCACTACTGCCACGATGGCCGCTACCACATGCAACATTTTTTCGTGAAAATCGTAACGACCTTGCCGCTGTTGCCAATCTTGTAATAATGGTTGCAGTTGTTGAATAAAATCAGCAATTTCAGTTGATTTAGGTGGCGTGGGCAGTGAAGAATTGGCGAGTGTTTCTGACATAATAGGGGATCCTTTAAACGGACGTTAGTTTGCTAACGTATCACGCACAATCGCACGTAACCAGGTTTCAATCTCCTGAGTCAATATTAGTGACTGGCTACCAGCTAACACGGGTTTGCGAAACGCGATATAAACTTGATTAGGATTTGCTACCGTGCAGTAAATCGCAATGGTCAAAGGACAAGCCGCAATATTGGCCGGATGTAATTCCATCATTCGTTGCGCAAATAACGCACTGCAAAATTCAAAAGATTCGGCTTTGGTATAGAGCGGTTTAAAACCTAAATCTTTACCGGTACGTTCTAACATCTCACTGATATGTAAAGTATTATTGATGTTTACCCCACGGTCAGTAATCGTTGTCTGCAAGTTGAGTTTAACGATTTCAAAATCCTCCTTAGTTTGATAAACTTCCATTGGGCCAGTATCACTGACCAAAGACGCACCTAGCACCACTGAAGGTAGCCAGAGCATTAACCAGAGCCAATATTTATACTTATGCTTAGACATCTTGATTGTTTCCTCCATATTTTTTCCTCCATCATCTATTCTACTTTCAAACAGTTGTCAAATCTCAATCGGCACCAAGATTTGACAACTTTCAAACAGTTGTCAAATCTAGTCTTAGATTTGACAACTTTCAAAAAGTTGTCAAATCTCAATTCAAATCTCAATTGGACATCATGTTGTAGTGAAACGAGAAAAACCTGACAGCTCTCGACGGCTTGTCAGGTTTGGTACCTGTATGATTACTCACCTTACGCACCACCACCCCTAGCCCCCAATGCCATTAAGTTAAGCCTGCCAAAGAAACCTTGAAGGTCTAAAACCAGGCCTTCAAGGTTAAAACCTGACCGATGCTTACTCCCCTCCTTACCAAGGAGGGGTTGGGGGTGGTTGAGTTAACCGTGCGTAAGGTGAGTGATTACTCGTTAGCCAAGGTCGTGGTCCCCATAGCCAAATTCGAGCGGTTATATTGCAATCCCTCTAATGGATTTTTCCCTGCCTCCACTAGCAAAGCGTAAAAGGTGTAATTTCCTCCAATGCCTGCTGGAATCGGAAACACCAATACCATCGGCGCACTATTTTGCACCGGTAAATCTGGTAAAAACGGTTGCGGTTCCAAACTGAATTGAGGTGCCGTCGCCGTCCCTGTAAAGAAAATAAAATCAGGTACATTGGGAATAGTAATCGCCGCCCATAAATCTACTTTATTGGTCGACGTAGTTGATTCTGGTAGCATCTTCACCGAAACATTAACTGTTTCACCCACGCCATAGTTTGGTTTTAGTCCATCAAAGTTTAAACCACTCATCACCGCCACCGGTCCACCGCTCACTGGAGTGGTTGGAGTATTACCGGGATTGGGAGTACCACTGGCCGTACTGTCCGGTGGTTTAGTACCATCGGGATTGGTTACCGGAGGCGGAATCGTGCCACTGTCTGGAAGAGGAGTGCCACTGGCCTGGCCGGTAGGGGAAGGAGTCACTGGACTACCACTGGCGTTGGCACGAAAGTTGTTGATATTTACCGGTGCCACACTGGCACGAGCCAGTATTAAATCGGCCGGTAATCCTAATTTACTCAAAAAAGAGTCAATTGCCACAGGGGGCGGTGTTGGAGAAAATGGGTGATCGCCAGGCGTGGTTGCACTCATCGCAGAATGACTGCCTAATACCGTGCTCCCTACTAAAGCGATAGAAAATTTGGTTGTCTTTTTCATAATTTTAGAATCTTCGTGATAAGAATAGCTATAATCTTATTTTAGTCTATCCTGCAAAAATTTACCAATTTTTATTGAGAAAGATTACTGGTAATCCTAAAATCGAGGTGAGATTAGCTTTCCTAAGCCTCGAAGGCTTAGGAAAGCGGTTCAGTTTGTTATTGAGAAAGATTACCAATAACTACAATATTTTAACATGAAATCGGGGTGAGATTAGCTTTCCTAAGCCTCGAAGGCTTAGGAAAGCTGTTCAATTTTTTATTGAGAAAGATTACTGGTAATCCTAAAATCGAGGTGAGATTAGCTTTCCTAAGCCTCGAAGGCTTAGGAAAGCGGTTCAGTTTGTTATTGAGAAAGATTACCAATAACCATAATGTTTTAACATTTGTCCAGCCGTTTGCCGAATAATTACCTGTTGTATCAAGGTCATTTGTTGTAAGCGGGCCAAATCTGGATTAATAACCCCTGTCATTAATATCGGTTTAAAATCTTGAGATTTACTTTCAGATTTTTCAGATTTGACAACTTTCAAAAAGTTGTCAAATCTTGGTTCCATTTTTAAAAATGTAGCAATTTGTTGACTGATTGCCAAAGGATTAGTTAACAATTGTTCATAGCGCAATTCTAAAAAATGAGTGAATCTTTCTGAAGACGGTTGTTGAAACTGCCCCAATTGCTCTGATAATAATTCTAAACCGCGGGCCCACTGTTTGGCTGTGCGTTGTAATAATAGAGGCTGTGGAGGATAATTTTGTTGTAACCAATCACGTAATTCTAAGGCCACCGCATAACCATTGCGGACCAGATGAATGAAATAGGCTTGGGGAAAATGCAATTGTAACCAAGTCAATTTGGCCAAATTAACCGCGGCGATATGCACCAGTATGGAGGCTTGGGAAGAGCGCAACAATTTTTGACCGCGACTGGCTAAGAGCATGGCTTGATGAGATTTCGCTTGGCCATTATAATCAAAATCATTCGCTTGCTCAGTCCATAATGCAGGGATAGCTAGTGACCGTTGGTGACATTCGGTCAAAAATTCAGACATCACTGCCACCGGTCCAGATTGAGGTAACAATTGTTCCAAACAATGAGCGCTGGTTGAATCGCTACTTAAGACAAATACCAATGATTTGCCCTCACCCCCGGCCCCTCTCCCAGAGGGAGAGGGGAGACCAGCGGCAACACCGGTTTTCTCCCCTCTCCCTTTGGGAGAGGGGCCGGGGGTGAGGGGGAGTAACGCATTTTCCCATTCCACAATATGATTCTCCAATAACCAATGCTTGACCACCCATTGCTTTAAAATCTCCCCCTTCTGTTGATTCGCCTCTAACTCACTTAAATGCTCTTGGATAGCCATTAACCAAGCCTCCGGCGTATTCTGTTTAACTCTCGTCACCGGCGCCGCTTGATACGGTAAAATATCCGAAGCAATCACCGGCCACCCTAAAATTCCATATTCTAATAACCGTAAATTACTTTTCGCCTCGTTAAAAGGATGATATTCTAACGGGGCCAACGCCAAATCTAAATTTAGACTGGCCAATTTACTCGGATATTGGTCAAAGGCCACCATGGCGTGACATTCCGTGAGATAAGGACGTAAAGCGTCAGGACACATACCCAAAAAGACCCATTCTACCTCAGCGGCCAATTCAGTTACCGCTAAACTCAATAGTTGTAAATCACCTTCATGTTGAGCCGCGCCGGCCCAACCTACTCGCGGTTTGCGTCCAACCCCGCGTTGTGAAGAAACCGTCTGCCAACGGTGGCCTTCTAAATAATTGGGAATAATCACAATATCCTCTGCCACATACTGATACACCTCGGCTAACGGCTCGGTAGTCACAATCAACCGGTGACAATGAGAAATCGCCTTAATAATCCGTGACTTAAGGTCTCTATAATTTAACCGTTGATACGGATTACTTTTGGGTAACGAGAACGATAAATCATCTTGTCCAAAAATTTTAAACGACGAATCAAAACGTTGATACTGTGCCAGTGCTTGCAATTGAGCATGGTGTAGCGTGTTATGTAACCACACCACGTCAGGAGCCAACCGGGCTAATTCCGTTAAAGTCGGTACTCGATCCTCATTATCGTTGGGCATTAACGCATAATCAATTTTACCTAACTTCTGCAAAAGACGCAATGGGGCACGGACTCGATATTGACCACAGCCCCAAGCGTCATACGGAAACGCTACGATTCTAGGGCGGTCATGGTCATGGTCATGCTCATCCCAAGGCACACTGAGTTGGGGATCCGGTTGCCAAGCGGGACCATTTAGATACAACTGCGGATGATAGGCCGGGTCCCGGCTTAATTGTGGTAGCCAACGTTGATACATCCAAGCTAATTCCTTCGCCAATAGGTCATTAACCTTCGGCGCGGCGGTTGGCTCACCCTCAACGGAATAAATTCCGGACTCCAACTTCTTGGAAGGGGTTGAATCTCCCCTCCTTACCAAGGAGGGGTTGGGGGTGGTTGAGTTATTGGAGCATTTTAGCGCCCCCTGAGTTTGAACCGGCGGCGGTAAAGAAGTAGCCAATACCGTGGCAAACGGAGTCCAGACAATCTTTTGCCCGGTCTCGCGCACTTTTAGGCAAAAATCAATCTCGTTAAACAATTGCAGACTCTCTTCCATGCCTCCCACTTCAAAATACCGTGATTTGGCTATCAGCATTCCAACCTCTGAGACCGCCGATAAATTTTGCACAGTTTGGGCCCGCCCTAAATATCCTAATTCATCATGGTGCAAGCCTTGATGCAACTGGCCGGCAATTCCGACACTCCCCATTCCCAAAATAAAACCCGCCTGTTGTACCCGATGGTCTGCTCCAAGCACTCGTAAACCCACTATTCCCACTTCAGGTCGTTGTCCTAGACGCACTAATTCTTCTAACCAAGTCGGTTGGATAATTTCGGTGCCCTCATTTAAGAAAAGAAGAAACTGACCATCCGCTTGGGAGGCCGCTAAATTATAAAGTTTCGCTAAGGTGAGATTTGGCAAATTTTGGTAAGGCACCAGAATAACTTCATAGTTTGGATAAGTAGTTACATTGAGATTTGACAACTTTTTGAAAGTTGTCAAATCTTGGTCAGTCGTCGCTATAATAATCGACACCATAGGAGTAGAAACCAAAGGATATTCAATATAGTAAATCAGAGGAAAATCAGTCTCATAGACTCGACCCGCAATCCCATTACGTTGCAAATGTTGTTGTAAAATAGCCAGGGCCTGGTCAGTTTGAGGCGGCACCTCGTCAGTCACCGCACTACGATGATACAGAATCTGTGGCAAATGTCCAATCGCCGTCTCGCCATACTGGTCGAAAATTTTCAACGCCAAGTCAGCATTTTCCAATAACGGATAATCACCATAACCACCTACTTGTTGCCAAGCCTCACCTTGCACCAGAGCCAAATTGCCAATATAAAGAGACGAGCGTAGGCCATCGAGATTAAAAGCTGGTTTAAACTGCGGCGCGTAAGGCTCCCCATACGGGGTGACCATATCTTCGTCAGTGTAGAGAAAACGCCATTGCGGATGCGATTTGAGATAACGGACACAAGTCAATAAACCGTGAGTAGCTACGGTATCCCCTGCATTGATTAACGCTATCCAATCAGACGGCGCAGGGAGTCCAAGACATGTCTTGGACTCCGATTCTGACCAAATAAATATCTGCCAATGTGGATACCATTGTGCTTGTAACGATTGCACCGTGGTTGGCAAATATTTTTCACGTTGTGGCGTGACCCGGAGAATCAGATGAAATTGCGGTAACTGGTCAAGTGGTTGCGATAATATCGATAACTCTTGCCAATGAAAAGAGCGGCGAGTTGATTGGTGTTGGCACCATCTTTGATAATTTTTATCGCGCAACTGGTGTTGGCTACGGACATAATCAGATAATTCGGTACGAATCGACGTTAACCCGGACCAGGCGTGGTAATCACCTTGGGCGGCGGCAGCCAGTATTTGATAAACTTGAAGACTCCAGGTCCGCAATGGCTCTTCGGAGTTTTCCATTAATTCCGTGGTCGACACTTGATGATGTTTTAACTGAGGAGAGAGAAAGGCTTGAATGACAGGGGCCACGCTGTCAGGTGCTACGGGCCAGGGCGTGGCAAACTGAGTAGCTATTTTAGTTACCGTCGATAGCCAGTCATGCAATAATTCATCATAAGTCACTATCACTCTGGGATAATATTTTGTCTCCTCGATTGAGGTCAGCACATATTCTAGCCATAACCACAGGGATAACGAATGAGTAAATTTATTACGCTGTTTTAAAGAAGCCGCTACTTCATAAGGATGTCGTACCATGAGCACAAACTGTGGTGTACTGCCAAATTGTTCTAGTAGAGGAATCCAGAGCGGCAATAATCGACATAACCGTGGGTCTTTAAGTCCCCAGTGTAAACTCTGGGCAAAGTGCTGTGACAATACCTCGACTAAGGCTTGCTGCAAAGGTTGAAGAGATTCCGCCAGCCACCATTGCGATGGTAATGGCCAGGGAGTATACCAAGCCGAGTGCAGAGTCTGTAAAATTTGTTCATTAATTTGAACGGCCGGCAACAATTCCCAAAAACCTCTTTCATTGCTGTGATGCTCTGGTAGCAACTCCGACCCAATTTCCACGCCGAGTAAATTTAATACTCGCATTAGTGCCGAAGTGCCACTGCGGTGCATTCCAAGGACCAGTACAGCTTGGTTGGTAATATTTTGATTGTTCACGAGATTTTATAAATCATTCAACCACCCCCAACCCCTCCTTGGTAAGGAGGGGAGGAAGAAAAAGATTTCTTCTCGTTCCCACGCGCCAGCGTGGGAATGCCGTCGGGACGCGCCAGCGTCCCTTTCCCGCAACGCTGGCGCGTTGCTCACGGCATTCCCACGCTGGCGCGTGGGAACGAGCAGAAACCTACTGGTGTGCATAGAGTAGCCTTGGTAAGGCGGGGAGTTACCACCTCTTTTTCCCCTCCTTACTGAGGAGGGGTTAGGGGTGGTGGTGCGTAAAGTGAATTACTCACTCAAAAACCACGATAAATTTCACTACGATGACCAACCCGTAACACTATCAATTGTTCTTCAGTTATATCGAAAATCACGCGGTAATCACCCACGCGACAACGATAAGACCCAAATTCAGGATACGTTAACTTTTGAACATATAACCTAGGATTGTCTCGATATTTTTCTAGCGTTAACCTAATACGTTGCTTGATATCGGCATCTAACCGTCGTAGGTCTCGCCTGGCTCGTTGTGTATAGATAAGTTGATAGGCCATAATTAGCTAAAAACCTCCTCATGAGAATAAATTCGCCCGTCTTGATAGTCAAGTCGTGCTTCACTAATACTATCAAGATAATCGGCACTAAGGATAGCCAATAAATCTTCCAGAAACGCTTCCCGTTGCGGCAGGTCTAGTTGTTTAACTGCGGTAATAACTTGTTCTGGAGAGACAGAAAGGCTTAACTGGGTAGAGGGCATCATTTTAATCCTGCTTTGGTAAAATACAATATTTAATTATTCCAGTTTGGGAAAGTCGAAATAAGATAACTCGACTGCTGGAATTAATCAAGTCACCGTCACTTTCCGAAAATTCGGTAATCCCTACCAACTAATGGTGGTATTAAAACTCAAGGCATTATCAAAAACAATGCCAAGGTTTGCCCTCACCTTGACTTCTTAGATTTGGCCACTTAGATTTGACAACTTTAAAAAAGTTGTCAAATCTGGATTTACTCCCCCTCTTCGGAAGAGTTCTCTACCAGGTTTACTGGTTCATTAAACTGTCTAATAGCCACCACGGCAATCTACCAACTAATAGTGGTATTAAAATTCAAGGTATTGTCAAAAATAATGCCAAGGTTTGCCCTCACCTTGACTTCTTAGATTTGGCTACTTAGATTTGACAACTTTAAAAAAGTTGTCAAATCTGGATTCAAATCTGGATTTGGCCACTTAGATTTGACAACTTTAAAAAAGTTGTCAAATCTGGATTCAAATCTGGATTTGGCCACTTAGATTTGACAACTTTCAACCAGTTGTCAAATCTGGATTCAAATCTGGATTTGGCCACTTAGATTTGACAACTTTCAACCAGTTGTCAAATCTGGATTCAAATCTGGATTTGGCCACTTAGATTTGACAACTTTAAAAAAGTTGTCAAATCTGGATTCAAATCTGGATTTGGCCACTTAGATTTGACAACTTTCAACCAGTTGTCAAATCTGGATTCAAATCTGAATTTGGCCACTTAGATTTGACAACTTTCAACCAGTTGTCAAATCTGGATTCAAATCTGAATTTGGCCACTTAGATTTGACAACTTTCAACCAGTTGTCAAATCTGGATTCAAATCTGAATTTGACAACTTTCAACCAGTTGTCAAATCTGGGTTAAAATCTAGGTTAAGCGTGAATGGTTCGACCATCTACTCCTAAAGCCGCTTCGTGCATAGCTTCTGCTAACGTAGGGTGAGCATGAATAGTTCTGGCTAAGTCTTCAGCACTACCTTCAAACTCCATCGCTAACACGGCTTCCGCAATCAATTCAGAGGCCGAGATGCCAAAAATATGCACTCCCAATATACGGTCGGTTTTCGCCTCGGCAATGACTCTAATCATGCCGTTGGTGTCACCATGAGCCCGCGCCCGGCCACTGGCAGCAAAGGGGAATTGCCCAATTTTATATTCAATGCCGGCGGCTTTCAGTTGTTCTTCAGTTTGTCCAACCCAAGCCACTTCGGGGTAGGTATAAATGACCCAAGGCACGGTTTGATAGGACATTTCGCTGTGTTGTCCCGCAATTCTTTCGGCCACCATGACCCCTTCTTCCGAGGCTTTATGGGCTAACATGGGGCCACCAATGACATCACCAATCGCATAAATATTAGCGACGGCGGTCTGACGATGCTCATTGACCTCAATAAAGCCACGCTGATTGATTTTGACACCCACCGCCGTGGCATTTAAACTGTCAGTGTTAGGTTTGCGACCCACGGCTACAATCAGTTTATCCACCACCAATGATTGTTCACCGGTTTTATCTTGATAGGTCACGGTGACGGTCCCTTCACTACTGAGGGTGGTAGAGGTTAGCGTCGCGCCCAGATGAATATCTAACCCTTGCTTTTTCAACTCTTTGAAGGCGGCATCAGCGATTTTACGGTCGGCGAGCGCGAGAAAATCCGGTAAGGCTTCTAAAATGGTGACTTTACTGCCTAACCGATTCCAGACGCTACCCAATTCCAAGCCAATGGCACCAGCCCCAATCACGCCCAGAGTTTTTGGTACCTGGTTAAATGCTAAAGCCCCGGTGGAGTCAACAATAGATTGATTATCCACGGGTGCGGCAGTGAGCGTGGTCGGTACCGCGCCGGTGGCAATGATAATGTAATCCGTCGTGAAAATATCGACTTTATTCCCGTCGCCAATGACTTCCACTTCGGTAGTACCCACGAGACGACCCAGACCAGGTAAATGAGTAATTTTATTCTTTTTAAATAAACTGCCAATCCCTTGAGTGAGCGTTTTGACAATTTTCTCTTTACGAGCCTGCATGATCGCGACATCGATACTCAATCCTTGGTGCTGAATGCCATGATCAGCAGCATGTTTTTGTAAATGGTAGTAGTGATGGGAGGAATCTAGTAATGCCTTGGAGGGGATGCAACCAACGTTAAGACAAGTGCCGCCTAACGCCGATTTACCATCGGTCCCCACCCAGTTGTCAACACAAGCGGTTTTTAAACCTAATTGGGCACAACGAATAGCGGCCACGTAGCCACCAGGTCCTGCGCCAATCACGATAACATTATAATCTGCCATATTTTTTCCTCATCCAGATTTGACAACTGGTTTAAAGTTGTCAAATCTAAATATTATATATCTATTAATAATCGTGCTGGGTCTTCGATAGCGTTTTTGATGGCTACTAAGAATTGTACTGCATCCCGGCCATCAACCAAACGGTGATCGTAAGATAACGCCACGTACATCACAGGACGAATCACGACCTGACCGTTGTCGGCGACTGGACGTTCTACAATGTTGTGCATTCCCAAAATGGCACTTTGGGGCGGATTTAAAATCGGCGTGGACAGCATCGAGCCAAATATACCGCCGTTGGTAATAGTGAACGTGCCTCCCGTTAAATCATCTAAGGTGAGTTGAACGTCACGAGCGCGTTTACCAAAATCCGCAATCCCCTTCTCAATTTCCGCAAAACTTAACGCATCGGCGTTGCGGAGGATAGGCACCACTAAACCACGCGGTGAACTGACGGCAATACCAATGTCATAGTAGCCATGATAAATAATGTCATCGCCTTCAGTGGAAGCGTTGACAATAGGGAATTTCTTTAAAGCGGCAATGGCGGCTTTAGTGAAAAAGGACATGAAGCCCAGTTTAATACCATGCGTTTTTTCAAACGAGTCTTTATATTTATTCCGTAATTCCGACACGGCTTTCATATTGATTTCATTGAAAGTGGTCAGTATCGCATGTTCTTGTTGTGCTTGCAATAAACGTTCAGCCGCTCGTTTACGTAAACGGGTCATGGCGACTCGTTGCTCTGGTCGGTCCGTTTTGCTCTGACTTGGTCCCGGACCAGTGGTAGCCAGCGATGGTAACATTGGGGGCACCGGTTTGGGTGGTTCTGGTTTGACCGCTGGTTGTAATATATCCGCTTTAGTAACGCGGTCACCGCGATGAGATACCGTACTGAGGTCAATGCCAGTATCAGCGGCAATTTTACGTACTGCGGGGCTGGTTTTAACCGGTGCGTGGTCAGTGTTGGGAGTGACGGTGGTTGTCGTCACTACTTTACTGGTATCTAATTTGGCAATCTCTTCTTCACTGAGAACGTTTTCACCGGTGGGCTTGAGAATTGCTATGAGCGCACCGGCTTTGTGGGCGACTACTTCCAGTACCACTTTGTCAGTTTCAATATCAACTATTTTGTCGCCTTCTTGAACTGCTTGGCCAACTTGCACATACCAGTTGAGAATCGTGGCATCGGCCACCGATTCTGCTAGGACTGGCACTTTGATTGCTTCAATGGACACAGAATATTTTCTCCTTAATATGAGATTTAGATTTAACAACTTTCGAATAATTTAGATTTGACAACTTTCGAAAAGTTGTCAAATCTGGTTTCGAAAAGTTGTCAAATCTGGAATTAGATTTGAAAAATCAGGTGTTAATTTGGTTTCAATTGTAAGGCTTCGCTTAAAAAGGCTTCTAGTTGTTGCTTGTGTAGTCGATAAGAACCTGCCGCTGGTGAGGCTGAGGAGGGACGACCGGCGTAAACTAAACGGCCTACTTCCTGGTGGCTCAAGTTAACATCCATGTGCGCACGCATATACCACCACGCTCCTTGGTTGCGAGGTTCTTCTTGGACCCAGACTCGATGTTTGACGTGTGGATAACGTTCCAACACCTTAGATACCGCTTCTCTTGGGTACGGATAGAGTTGTTCTAAGCGGATGATGGCAATATTATTGATGCCATATTGTTCCCGCGCCTCAATCAGGTCAAAATAGACCTTTCCGCTACAAAAGAGGAGACGTTCTACTGATTCTGGGTTAAGATTTTCTACTTCATCAATCACTGTTTGAAAACTGTGTTCCGTAAATTCTGGGATATTAGAAACTGAACGTTTATGGCGTAACAGACTTTTGGGAGTCATCACGATCAGCGGCTTACGATAAGGTCTCAACATTTGTCGACATAAGAGGTGAAACATTTGGGCCGGTGTACTGGGGACACAGACTTGAATGTTATCTTCCGCACACAGTTGTAGATAACGTTCTAATCGTGCCGAGGAATGTTCAGGCCCTTGTCCGTCATAGCCATGCGGGAGGAGCATGACTAAGCCACTATAGCGTTGCCATTTAGCTTCGGAAGAACTGATAAATTGGTCAATGACTACTTGGGCACCATTGGCAAAATCGCCGAATTGAGCCTCCCAGATGGTCAAGGTATCCGGTTCTGAGGCACTGTAGCCATATTCAAAGGCTAACACGGCCTCTTCCGAGAGCGTGGAATTAATGACTAAAAACGGTGCCGGTGGCTTCGATATGTGTTGTAATGGCAAATAACGTTGGTCGGTGTCTTCGTCATGTAACACGGCATGACGGTGTGAAAAAGTGCCGCGGCCACTGTCTTGACCTGATAAGCGAATGGGGTAACCGGCTTCCAATAAAATGGCATAAGCCAAAGTTTCGGCGCAACCCCAATCTAATGGTAGCTCACCTCGTCCCATTTTGCTACGGTCTGCTATCACTTTGGCAACACTGCGCGTTAATTTAAAACCAGGCGGTAGCGTTGTCAATCGTTGAATAGTGTCCCTCATGGTGTCAGCTTGGAGACCAGTATCGCTGTCAACGGTCCAATGGTTACCCAAATAGCGTTTCCAGTCGACACCCTGAAAATAGTTATCATCGCTGGTTATTCGCGGCGCTACCCGTTCTTTAGTTTTAAGCGCGGCTTTGTATTGATGCAACATCAATTCTGCTTCCTCCGCGCGAATAATTCCTTCATTAACCAAGCGTTGGGCATAAATCGCTCGTGGCGTAGACTGTTGGGCAATTTTCTTATACATCAACGGTTGCGTTGGCATCGGGTCATCGGATTCATTATGACCTTGACGACGATAGCAAACCATATCAATCACCACATCTTTATGAAACTCCATGCGAAAATCCAAAGCCAGTTTCGTAACATATAAAACCGCTTCCGGGTCATCACCGTTGACATGGAAAATCGGCGCCTGTACCGTTTTCGCCACATCGGTGCAATATAAAGTGGAACGAGAATCTAAGGGGTCACTGGTGGTAAAACCGATTTGGTTGTTAATGACAATATGAACGGAGCCGCCGGTGCTATAACCTCTGGTTTGTGAGAAATTCAAAGTTTCCATAATGACACCTTGACCCGCAAAGGCGGCATCGCCATGTATCAAAATCGGTAACACTTGATTTCGGGCTTTATCTTGACGGCGTTCTTGCCGGGCGCGGACGGCACCTTCTATCACGGGACAGATAATTTCTAAATGCGAGGGGTTAAATGCCAGTGCGATATGAAGCGTTTCGCCGTCGGTGACGACATCGGTAGAAAAACCTTGGTGATACTTGACATCACCAGACGTGCCAAGGGTTTTAGCCGTACCTTCAAATTCCGAGAATAAGTCGCTAGGACGTTTGCCCAAAATATTGACCAGCACGTTCAAACGCCCCCGATGCGCCATACCCAAGATAATTTCTTTCACGCCAGCCACTCCCGCATGTTGAATTAATTCATCTAACATCGGTATTAAACTGTCGCCACCTTCTAGGGAAAAACGTTTTTGCCCAACGTATTGAGTATGCAGATATTCTTCTAAGCCTTGGGCCACCGTCAAACGTTCCAGTAAATTGAGTTTAGTGGCAATCAGAAAATTAGGGGCCGCCAAAGTGCCCTCTAATCGCTGTTGAATCCAGCGTTTCTGTTTGGTTTCGGTGATGTGCATGTACTCGGCACCTATTTTACTACAATAGATTTTACGGATCCGTTTAATGATGTCAGAAAGTTTTAAGGAATCGACCCCATATAATGAACCGGTGTTGAAGACGGTTGACATGTCGGCCGAAGTGAAGCCATAAAATTCAGGCCGTAGTTCGTCCACCAGGGGGCGTTGTTCTAAGTTTAACGGATCCAGGTCGGCTTGTTGGTGACCACGAAACCGGTAAGCGTTAATCATCCGTAGCACCAGGGCTTGTTTTTCCGCAAACGATGACAGCGTATTCACCTCAACCCCATTTTGAGAATGCTTATACTGCGGTTTAAAGTTAGTGAAATAGCGGCGGATGGGCGCATGGGGAATTTCTGGTTCAGATTGTGGTAACTCTTGTTGCAGACGTGCGAAATAGCCATGCCATTCTGGACTCACATGGCCAGGGTCAGACAGATAAGTTTCATACAAATCCTCAATGAAAAAAGCATTATAGAGAGGGAAATCCTGTTGCTGTAACATTTATGATGACTTCCTTTTTGAATTTGGCCAGTAGGGATAACACCCCTTCGAGGGGTGTTATCCCTCAGAGCTCAATATTGAACTATTATCGAAGATTTGACAACTTTTTTAAAGTTGTCAAATCTAAACCCATTCAATTATTTTGTGCAGTGTGTCATATTAAAATAATAATGGTGTTATAATAACTCTTTTTGCAGATTGAACAGAAGATTAATTTAATGTAATTAATGTGACTTGTGCAAAGCAGGGATAACACCCCTTCGAGGGGTGTTATCCCTCAAACTTCACACCTGAAGCAGGGATAACACCCCTTCAAGGGGTGTTATCCCTCAAAATTCACACTCAATAAAAGGAAATTTTTATGAAGAAACCGGTACGTGTGGTTATCACTGGAGCCGCAGGGCAAATTTCTTATTCATTAATATTCCCAATAATTTCTGGGGAAATGTTGGGCCCAGACCAACCCGTGATTTTACATTTATTGGAAATCCCGGCCGCCTTGGAAGCATTGAAGGGCACCGCTATGGAAGTTGAAGACTGTGCTTATCCGTTACTACAGGATTTAGTGGTCACCGATGACATTAAAACGGCATTTACCGAAGTCGATTATGCTTTATTGGTGGGCGCCACGCCCCGTGGTCCAGGGATGGAAAGAAACGATTTGTTGAAACTCAATGCCAATATTTTCACTATTCAAGGGAAAGCCTTGAATGAACACGCTAATCGTGGTGTTAAAGTCTTGGTGGTGGGTAATCCTGCCAATACCAATGCTTATATTGCCATGCGTTCAGCCCCAGATTTAGCGTCAGGCCAATTTACTTCCATGATGCGATTGGACCATAATCGCGCGGTGAGTCAATTGGCCGCTAAAACTGGGGTAAAAGTGACTGCCATTAAAAAAATGGTGGTTTGGGGCAACCATTCTTCTACTCAATATCCAGACATTAGTTATGCCACCGTCAATGGACAGCCAGCTAAATCTCTGGTAGACGAAGATTGGTTGGTGAAAAATTTTATTCCTACCGTGCAACAACGAGGGGCGGCGGTGATTAAAGCGCGTGGTAAATCCAGTGCCGCTTCTGCCGCGGCGGCGGCCTTAGCCCATATACGTGATTGGGTGAAGGGGTCGGAAGATTGGGTAAGTATGGGCATACCTAGTGATGGCAGTTATGGGATACCCAACGGATTAATGTACGGATTTCCAGTGACCATTAAAGATGGACAGTATCACATTGTACAGGGCTTATCTATTGAAGCGGTGAGTCGTGAAAAAATGATAGCCTCACAGCGTGAATTAGAACAAGAGCGCGATGCGATAGCTGATTTATTAGGGTAAACTAGATTTGACAACTTTAAAACAGTTGTCAAATCTTTGTCAAATCTAAAAGTTGTCAAATCTTTGGTTTGTTGCTACAATTAGTAATAGTTATTAAAATCAGAGTTGACAACTTTAAAAAAGTTGTCAACTCTAAAGTTTGCTTTACGGTGTGGACCATGACCATCCACACCTCACATCAAAATTTAACAGGGAGCTGCGGAAATGCAACAACTGCTGGAAATGCCACAGCAAGCGCCACCCGATGACATCGATGAAGAAATTCTGGAGATTTTTGAAGAAGAAGTTAAGGAAGTATTAACCGAAATGAGTTCTAATTTTAGAGAATGGAAAAACCACTCGGAAAATCAAGAAGCATTAAAGACTTTACGGCGTAATTTCCACACTCTCAAAGGCAGTGGTCGTTTGGTAGGCGCCATGAGCATTGGCGAATTAGGATGGCGATTCGAAAACTTGCTCAACCGTGTGCTGGACGGTAACATGCCCAGAAGTGAAGTTATGTTCTCCCTCATTGACCGGGTGGAAAAAATCTTGCCCAGCATGGTAGAGCAATTTCGAAAGCATCAACCAACGCCTTATGAGGTAATATTGCTAATATCTCAAGCGTATACGCTGACGGAAACTAAAGGGCAAAGTTTGGGAGAATTTCCGACCGCCTCCGATGGGGTCACTAGCGGAATACCAGAGACCACTTCAGAGTCAGGTTTGACCACGGTTCGAAAGTTGTCAAATCTTGACCCCGTGAAGCCGATTCTAGTAGTAGTAGAAGAAGAGGACGAAGATGCGTGGATGGCGGCCGCTATGGAGGAGGAAGAACAGAAAGCCTGGGCCGAAGATACCTCCTCAGAGGTGACCACTTCAGATTTAGCGGCTTCAGATTTGACAACTTCAGATTTGACAACTTTCGAAAAGTTGTCAAATTTAAACGAATCAGATTTGACAACTTCAGATTTGACAACTTCAGATTTGACAACTTTCGAAAAGTTGTCAAATCTAAACGAAGCCGATTTGACAACTTCAGATTTGACAACTTCAGATTTGACAACTTCAGATTTGACAACTTTCGAAAAGTTGTCAAATCTAAGTGATTTCCAATTGGCCGATTTACCCACTAGCGAAAATCTTGCCGATGACCTCACTGCGGCAGAATTTTCGACAGAATTTACTACAGATAATTTTCAACTGGGAGAATTAACCGGCGTGGACGAAATGGAGATGGAATTAATCCCTTATCCTGACCACGACGAGTTAACCTCAACCGAATCGGCACTAACACCGGTCATAACCGAGCTAGAAGCTTTACCGGAAGACTCGTTGCCAGGAATTACTTATGACGATGAAATCACGGCGCCAAGTCAGTTAGCCACCGAAGAACTAGAATTACCAGAATTTACACCCACCGAATCAAATTTACCAGAAAATTTGGATCCCAAACTATTTGCCATTTTCCAAAAAGAATCAAAGCAACATCTGGCCGAATTAACGGAAGCACTGAACCGATATGAACAAACGCTACCGGCCAAAATTGACCAAGACCTCATGCGCGGGTTTCATACCTTACATGGCAGTTCTTTAAGTGTCGGTTTCACTAAAATTGCCGGTATCGCCGCCCCTGTAGAAGGATATATCAAAGCCATCTTGGAACGGCAAATCGAATTGCCCGCTGATAAGTTAACGATATTTCGTTCGGCCATTGCTATGATTAAACAGCTACTGGCAGGTCAAACCGTAGAGGAAGAGAATCAACAAACCTTGCTTGACCAGGTGCAGATGGCAGAAGAGGCGCTCCCGTTAATTCCCAAAATAGTCAGTAAACCCCAAACTGACAATCCTGCTCTGGAACCAATCGTGCCGGATGCGACTGATGAATTTATGGCGATTTTTTTGGATGAAGCCGAAGAAATTTTAGAAAATACTCAATCTTTAGTAGAGCGCTGGAAAACTTCACCCCATAATATGCAATTACTTAAGGAATTGCAACGTGAATTACACACCTTGAAAGGTGGTGCCAGAATGGTAGGAATTGTTGCCATGGGTGATTTAGGTCACAGTTTGGAATCGGTCTTAACCAAGATTGTGGAAGGCGGTGCGCAATCGAATGCTAAATTGCAAGAAGTGGTTCAAAACAGCATTGATGAATTAGCCGCGATGTTAGAAGCAGTGCGGTCGGGGGTACCGTTAGAAGTGCCTACTGATCTGATTGCGCAAATCCTTTCCGCGTTAACTCCGGACGGTCATGACTATCTTGAGCCTGTCAAGATAGTAGTCCCACCGCCACCGCCACCGCCACCAGACGATTTGCGTCCGAAAGAATTAGGGAGAGTAGTCGATGGAGAAGCTCTAAAATTAGATAAAATCACCGATAAAGACGGTGATTTGGGAGAAGCCGGTGAGGACCGCATCCGAGTTCGTGTCGCGATCATTGATAAACTGACCAATTTGACCGGTGAGTTATCCATTTCACGAGCACACATGGAACAACAACAAGGTGCAGTGAAATCTAATTTGACGGAAATGGAACAGACCGTGACGCGACTACGGGAGCAGTTACGGCGGTTAGAGATTGAAACTGAAACGCAAATTTTATCCCAGGTTCATGGTGGGCCGTTTTTAGGTACCGGTCTCCAGGTAGTCGACCATAAAAAAGGAGATTTTGACCCGTTAGAGTTAGACCGTTTCTCGGTCATGCAACAACTGTCTCGTAGTTTGATGGAAACTACTAATGACCTCTTGAATATTCAAGATTTCCTAAAAACGCTGACCCGACAACTGGATACCTTATTGATTCAGCAAACCCGAATGGGGGCCGAGTTACAAGATGCGATTATGCGAACCCGCATGATTCCATTCTCCCGTATCTCCCCCAGATTACAACGCATCGCCCGCCTCACCGCCAGAGAACTACGTAAGCAAGTAGAGTTTATCATTAACGGCGAAACTGTAGAATTTGAAAGAACCGTACTCAATCGGATTGTCGCTCCCTTAGAACACATGCTAAGAAATGCTATTAGTCATGGTGTGGAAGACGCGGCCACTCGTTCACAAGCGGGTAAATTACCCACCGCTAAAATCACCATTGACATCTCCAAAGAAGGGACTGAACTCATTCTAAAAGTCAGCGATGATGGTGCCGGCTTAAACTTGCCAGCGATTCGGCGTAAAGCCGAAGACCGTGCGTTGATTAAACCCGGTAGCGTTATTAGTGACTATGACTTGATGCAATTCATTCTCGAACCTTCTTTTAGCACCGCCACCGTGATTACCCAAATTTCCGGGCGAGGAGTGGGAATGGATGTCGTCAATACCGAGCTTAAACAATTAGGCGGTAGTTTGCATATCTTCTCCAAAATGGGGCAAGGCTCCACTTTTGATATTCGTCTGCCGTTGTCTTTGACCATTAATCAAGCCCTCTTGGTCCATGTTGGCGAAGAAACGTTGGCGATACCGATGAACAATGTAGAAGCGGTGATGCGGGCGCCCCGTGCCGAAGTGCTTAGTGACAGTAACGAGAGTCGCTACTACAAATACATGGGCCATGATTACCGAGTTTATCAACTAGGTGAATCATTGGGGTTTGGCAAACTGACCTTAGACCATCCGTTAATTCCCACCTTATTAATTCGCGCCGGCGACCGACGAGTGGCTTTATTGGTGGACAATATTGAAGGTAGCAAAGAAATTGTAGTCAAATCGGTAGGCCCACAAATTGGTGCTATTCGTTGGATTACGGGCGCGACTATTCTTGGCGACGGTCGAGTGGTATTAATTTTAGACATGCCGGCCTTAACCCGGATGGATAAGGAATTTCAGTACACTCCGCCGCCGCCCGTGGTGCCAGTGATATTGGCGAAAACCATTATGGTAGTGGACGATTCAATCACCGTTCGCAAAGTCACGGCTCGCTTATTGAAACGGCAGGGCATGGAGGTCATCACTGCTAAAGATGGGGTGGACGCGATCGCTCAGTTACAGGAACATATTCCAGACCTGATGTTGTTAGATGTGGAAATGCCACGGATGGATGGGTATGAATTAGCCACTCAAATTCGTAACACGCCAGAATGGAAACAGATACCTATTATTATGATTACTTCACGGACCGGCACCAAACATCGTGACCGAGCTGAAAAAATTGGGATTGACCGTTACCTGGGTAAGCCTTTTAACGAAACCGAGTTACTGGAAAATATTAATGCGTTACTGAATGACGGTGGCTTTGACGACTTTTCGAAAGTGGTTAAAGCTCAAGGTGTACAAGTTTAATGCACAATCACCCCAGTCCTGCTTTACCAAGATGGGGAGGATGAGGGATGGCCACCCACCCACCCTCTCCCCCACCGCAATGCCATTAGATAAAGAAATAAATTCGTCGGTTCCTTCTCCCCTCCTTACTAAGGAGGGGTTGGGGGTGGTTGAGGGTGATGGCGCCTACTCCCCTCCTTACTAAGGAGGGGTTGGCGGTGGTTGAGGGTGATGGCGCCTACTCCCCTCCCTACTAAGGAAGGGTTGGGGGTGGTTGAGCTATGGGCTAATTTTAATCATGAATAATTCTATCATCCGTAGTTTGCTAATGCCAATACAAGGTGGACAAATTTTGCTCCCGTCAGCCGTGATAGCAGAAGTGACTTACTATATTCCGCCGGAACAAGTACAAGATTCTCCCCCAGATTGGTTCTTAGGAATTATCCCCTGGCGTCATCAACAAGTGCCATTACTATCATTGGAACGGATATTCTCGTTACCAGATGAAATGGCACCAACGACGGCCAAATTACGTACTGTGGTGCTTTATGGTTTAGACTCCGTGGCACAATTACCGTTTTATGCGTTTATCGCCAATGAAATACCCCGCACTATAAATATTACCGAAAATAATTTGACAGTGTCGAAAATGGAAGTTAAACCCGGCTTGATGTTCACAGTGAATCTCACCAAAGAAGAAGTGGCTTGGGTACCGGATATGACTTATTTAGAAAACTTGTTGCGTAAATCCACTTTGAATATGGCTTGACGGCAGAGTTGACAATTCTTCAAAAGTTGTCAACTCGGTTTTTTTGGTAGTCCCTACCAACCAACGAAGGTATTAAAAGACCCGGTTCTTTCCCAGTTATAAGTTTATGATAATTTCTCACATTACCTTGAAAAATTGGCGTAATTTTAAAGAAATCGATGTTTCACTCAATGACCGTATCTTTGTGGTGGGGCCAAATGCTTGTGGTAAATCTAACTTCCTAGACGTTTTTCGCTTTTTACGTGATTTGGCAACACCAGGCGGTGGCTTGCAACGGGCCATTCGTGAACGAGGTGGCGTATCCAAAATTCGTTGTCTGTCGGCCTGTCAAAACCCCCAAATTGAAATTGCCGTGAGTTTGTCAGAAGAACCTCATTCTGCTATTCAATGGAAATATGCCATCGGCATTAAGCAAGAAGCACGAGGCAATCGGCAACCTTATTTATCATACGAAAAAGTGGCGAGGTCAGATGGAAAAGTGTTATTATCTCGCCCCGACCAAGAAGACCAAAAAGATAAGCTGCGTTTAACCCAAACTCACTTAGAACAAATCAGTGCTAATCATGCCTTTAGAGATATTGCTAAACTGTTTGAATCCGTACTTTATCTTCAGCTGGTTCCGCAATTGTTACGTCATCCAGACTCTTTCATCGGGGTGAACGTTTCCGAAGACCCGTTTGGGAAGAATTTTTTAGAACGGGTCGCCAAAACGCCAGAAAAAACTCGCCACTCTCGGTTGCATAAAATTCAAGAAGCTTTAGGTATTGCAGTGCCTCAGTTTAAAAAATTGGAGTTAATTAAAGATGACCTGGGAATTCCTCATCTGCAAGCCAGGTACGAACATTGGCGACCGGGAGGAGGTTTTCAACATGAAGACCAATTTTCTGATGGTACCTTACGTTTAATTGGATTGCTCTGGTCATTATTAGAAACTGATTCTTTACTCTTGTTAGAAGAACCAGAATTATCCTTAAATGCCGGGATTGTGAAAAAAATACCCAGTCTGATGTACCGTTTGCAACAGCGCAAGAAACGTCAACTGATTATTAGTACCCATAGCGAAGCCTTACTTTCAGACGCCGGCATTGGTGGGGAAGAAGTCTTGTTATTAACGCCAGAACAGGAAGGAACAAAGGTTCAAGCGGTTGGTTCGGTCAAAGACCTACGAGATTTGCTAGAGGGCGGATTGACCATTGCTGAGGCGGTGTTACCCCGCACCATTCCTCCTAAAATAGAACGTTTCCAGCAACTTTCATTACTGAAATGAACGTCATGAACACATTGATTTATCTTCATGTTGAGGTAGAAGACGAATTGAGTAAAGCCGTGATTTTAAAAATTTTGCAACACACTCAACGTTTTCAAGTGACACAATGCCTCGTTCGTGGCGGAAATAGTCAACTCAAAAAAATCATTCTAGGCTTAAATCACGCTGCCAAAGGGAGACCTTATTTAGTGCTGACTGACTTGGATAATGTGGTTTGCCCGTTGGCTTTGATACAAACCTGGCTACCGCACGGAAAGCATCATAATTTGTTGTTTCGAGTAGCCGTCAGAGAAATTGAATCGTGGTTACTGGCAGATCGTGAAAGCATAATGAAATTCTTCGGCTTATCAGGTTCACCTATTCCAGAAGCAACCGACGATATTTCAAAACCTAAAGAATTTTTGATTCAATTAGCTAGGCAAGCGAAACCGAGAGAACTTCGAGAAGCCATTGTACCCCGTGTTGGAAGCACTGCCAAAGTGGGTAGAGATTATAATGGTGCTTTGCTTCCGTTTGTTCAAAATAAGTGGCAAATTGAAGTAGCGAGTCGCTATTCAAATAGTTTCCGTAGAACGCTTCAGGCACTCAATAGCTTTGAACCAAAATCTAACTAAATAATTTATTGGTAAAATTTATGAACAAACTCCTCCTTGGCGATAACCTAGAAATCCTCAAAATTCTCGACTCTGAATCTGATGACTTAATTTATCTCGAACCGCCCTTTTTCTCCAATCGCAATTATGAAGTGATTTGGGGAGATAAAGGGGAAGTGCGAAGTTTTGAAGACCGATGGTCGGGTGGTATTGACCATTACATTGCCTGGCTATTTATCTCGCCCCACCCGTTTTCTCCAAACGCAATGATGAAGTGATTTGAAGGTTGAAGATAGATTGTCGGGCCGAATTGATTATTTAGTTTACGTATCGCGAGGGGTATCCCTTCTTTCTTGACGAATTTAGAACACTCCAACCATCCAAGTAGTGAGGAAATTTGGCTGAGAACTTAGGACTAGCAGTCCTTTGAGGACTGCCAGTCCTGACCGCATCAGAGAACTTAGGACTGGCAGTCCTTTGAGGACTGCCAGTCCTGACCGCATCAGAATTTGAAAGAACCGTTCTCGAACAGGTGGAAGAACTCATGGAACAACCTGTTAAGGAATACGATTGTTCACGGCGTGGAGAAGGATGCGGCCACTCGTCAGCAAGCCGGCAAACCAGCGACCGCTAAAATTACTATCAATATCTCCAAGGTTGGCATAAACCGTTACTTGGGCAAACCGTTTAATGAGACGGAATTATTGGAAAACATTAATGCGTTGTTAAATGAACGTAGCACACCGGTACCCAGAAATCAACTTTGAGATTTGACAACTTTTCGAAAGTTGTCAAATCTTGGAAATTTTGAAATAGAATTGACAACAGACTTGACAACAGATTTGATAACTGTTAAAGTGGTCAACCCTAAAACTTTTAAGGAGTATAATTAAATGTCGACACTATTATTTCGTTTATTCAGTAAATCATACTACGCCTTCGCTTTAGCGATAATCTTACCGCTACCGGTCATGGCGGCCACTTATTATACCAGTACCAGCGGTAACGATGCCAACGATGGTTTGTCAGAAACTACCGCTTGGCAAACTATCAATAAAATCAATTCCGTGGAATTTCCCGATAACTCGATTATTCTCTTCAAACGGGGGGAAATTTTTCGTGGCGGTATTAATGCGTTAAAGTTTCCTAAAGGACTCACCTTTGGGGCTTATGGCACCGGTGAGAATACGGTCATTGCTGGTAGTGTTGCCATCAGCGGCTGGAAACCAACGACTAACTCGGCCTTAACTCCACCAGTGTATGAAGCCGAGGTATCGGCCTTACCGTTGACCGAGAAAGGCATTGAGCAGTTGTATGTCAATGGTGAATTAATGACGATTGCTCGTTATCCTAATGTCGATTCACCGGCGGCGAAAAATTGGTTGAAAGTAGGTGCGAGTGCCGGAAAAACGTCTTTTACGGACCCGGCGTTAGTGGCTTATGGCAAACCTGATAATTATTGGACCGGTGCGACATTGCGGATTAGAAATTATAGCTGGACTTATGTGGTGTCACCTATCACTGGTTACGAAGCGGCAACGGGTAAAATTACCGCCACCGGTTTAGACAACCAATTGCCAGAGTGGGGATATTTCTTAGATGGTAAGTTAGAAGAGTTAGATTTTCCTGGGGAGTGGTATTATGATGCGACTGCGAAAAAAGTTTATCTTTATCCTAAAGTCGGCGTTGATTTGAATACGGTTTTAGTAGAGGGGGCAACTTATGATAATGGTTTAAGCGTGAGTACTCAAGAAAATAACACGGTGGCAGAAAATCTGACCTTCCGCCACTTTACCAGTCGTGGCGCGTCAATCACGGGCAGTGATAATCCCATTATCAGAAATTGCCGGTTTGAGCACAATGGCACCAGCATTTATATTTGGAATGCGGCTAATGCACTGGTCTCCAACAACACCGTTGACCACTCACTGGAATCAGGAATCATCTTGCAGGCCCAAAAAGGATTTGCAGTTCAAAATAGCGTCGCGGAAAATAATCAAATCACCAACACCGCTATGTATCCCGTTTATGGAGTCAGATCTGATGGGGTTTACCAAGGAATAGGAATTAATGTTGCCGGTCAGGGGTACACGGTCCGCCAAAATACGGTGGAAAAATCTTCTCATGCCGGTATTTTTGTGACTAATGACGGTTATCATCTGGTTGAGCAAAATACTATTCGGAGTGCGCTGTTACTGCTCAATGATGGAGGCGCGTTGGTTATCAACAGTGATGGCAATACCATTCGCCAGAACTTAATTTTTGACGCGGTAGGTAATGTGGATGAATCCAACGGTTGTGGCGGCATGACCCAAACTCCTTGTATGCACCACTCCTCTTATGGCATGGGTATTGGCTCCAATTCTGGCTTTAAGGACAATACCATTGAAGGTAATACCATTGCCAATAATCCAGACATCGGGATTCGTCTTAACGCTTTTGTGAATACGATTGTGCGCAATAATGTCCTTTATAACAATGACCCTCAAATCGCGATTGAGGATAAGTTTGGAGCTTCCAAAAATAATCTGGTGGAGGGCAATGTTATTTACTCTCTGCGAGCCGAGCAACTGGGTTTATCACTCCAGGACCTCAGTCACTCCGAGCAAGGGACTTTTGATAATAACTTTTATTGTAATCCTTATAGCGAAGTCATGTTAAGTCGAGAGAAAAAACCTTATTCTCTCGCGCATTGGCAAAGTAAATTTGCTTATGAGAAAAACTCTCGGCGATGTGACATTCACTTGTCAGAATACACGATTTCTAATCCTGGTCCCAACTTAATCCTCAATTCAACTTATGATACTGAAATCACCAATTGGAATGATTCCGGCAACGCTAAAATTTCTTATGACCCCAGTCAATCTCTGCTCGATGGTGGCAGTTTAAAAGCGGTTTATCAAGGCGCCTCTGGTAATGCCAATGTGATTCCGAATAGTTTCAACTTAGTCGCCAACCAGAATTATCGCCTAAAATTTAGTGTCGTTGGCAATGGCTTTGGTAATATTAATCTGACCATTTCAGACACCACGCCGAACAATTTCCAAAATTTAGTGGAAAAAGATTTTGCTTATGACACCAATCGGAAAAATTACGAATTGGTCTTCCAATCACCTTTGAGCACTACCGCCGGTAAAGCCTTTTTCATTACTCATAACTATGATGCCAATACCTATTGGCTAGATAATGTTACCTTGGAAGCGGTGACCTCTACGCTAAACGATGCCAAACCACAAGTGGTACTGTTTAGTAATCCTGCCGCCACGCCACTCACGGTGAAGTTGAGCAAAAAATATTTTGACGCTGAGGGCAAAGAGGTGACCGGTACTCTAATTTTGGCACCTTTTTCCAGCAAAGTGTTAACCACTAACGATACCACACCCGTGCCACCGCCTACTACTCAGTCAGTTGCTCTCACGGTAGCGAAAGCGGGTAATGGGACCGGGACCGTGACCACTTCTCCTGGCACTGGTACCGGAATTAACTGTGGTATCACTTGCTCTGAAACTTATAATAGTGGAACTTTGGTGACCTTGACCGCAACTCCAGCGACCGATTCCATTTTTGTGGGATGGAGTGGCACGGGTTGTGGTAATACGTTGACCATAACGGCAACCACGACGTGCACCGCCAATTTTGCCCTAGCCACTGCGCCTACTTTTGCCGTAACGGTAGCTTTGGCGGGTGGCGGCACTGGTAGCGTGGTTAGCACTCCGGCCGGTATCGATTGTGGTGGCCAATGTACTCAAACTTATCCACAGAGCACGGAGGTTACTTTAACCGCGACTCCTCAAACTAATTCTACTTTCACCGGTTGGGCCGGTCATTGTGCTGGGACTAATCCAATTGCGACGGTCACTCTTGAGGCGGCGAAAACTTGCACCGCCACTTTTGAGGTGTCCATTACCCCGCCACCGGTAGTGGAAGAGATTAATACTCTCATCGTGACTAAAGTGGGTAAAGGGACCGTGACCAGTACTCCTGCGGGGATTGACTGCGGCAACCTTTGTACGACCAGCTATGACACGCCCACCACCGTCACTTTAACGGCTACGCCGGACTCTGGGGTGAAATTTGTTGGCTTCAGTGGGGATGCTGATTGTACCGATGGACAAGTGACCTTGGCTAATAATATCACCATGAATTGTACAGCGACTTTTGAAATCGTTCCTCCTCCACCGACCGCTTTTTATTTAGCCACTTGTCCTCTGGAAGGAGTGATTAATGAAATTTGTCGGGGCTATGGCAAGACCATGACGGTCACTATTGAGAAATCTGGTTATGTCAGTGATGCAGTGTTTGCCGGTAGTATTGCCAGTAAAGGTTGGGTGTCTAATGTCACTATCAGTAACGGTGCCACTTTAACGGGTGGAGTAGTGACTGGGTATATTATTAATCAAGGGACGATGGCTGACTTTAAATTTGTAGGGGCTAAACTTACCGGCGGTACTTTAGCCGGCGCGGTTACTAACGCCAGTAAAGTCGGTGGTGTCATCATAGATGTTTCATTGGCGCCGAATGCTTCCCTCAAAGGAGGCAAATTGCAAGGCACCATCAAAGGAGACCTCACCGCGCCGGCCAAGTTAGAAAATGTGCGCGTCCTGGCCGGTAGTCATTTATCTGGGGTGATATTAGGTAATAAAGTGGTCCTAGAAAAGGGAGTCACGGTGGAAACCGAAACTCCCCCGACTCCTCCGACTCCTCCGACTCCTCCGACTCCTCCCACGAATACTGTCACTTTACCTGACTTAGGAAAGGCGATCACCAGTGATGTAAATGGGAATGCGATTACCACGATTACCCAGTTTACCGGTGGGGTGGCGGTGAATGGAAATAAAACTTTCGCGGCTACTCAAGAACTCAAAAAATTACAGGAAGTGGCGGATATTAGTGGTAGTATTATAACTGATCCAGCAGAGGTTGGACAAGTGGTGGATATTTTAGTTTATGCCGCTTATCAAGTCACGCCAGACCAACCTCCGAGTTTTTTGATGTTAAACTCTACCGGTGGTTACGAGATATGGGATGAAAAACTGTCTTCCCTAATCGCTTTTCAACCAGCAGTCACATTAAGTGCCAATCAGGCGGTACAGATGTACCAAGGTGTACTCCTCGGGGCTGGCATTTTGCAAATTAATTTTGGTTATCGTTTGCCTGACGGCACGGTAGTTCGCAGTGACCAAAGCATTAATTTAACCATCAAGGAGTAACCAAGATTTGACAACTTTTCGAAAGTTGTCAAATCTAAAACTCTTAACGGCAGATTTGACAACTTTTCGAAAGTTGTCAAATCTAAAACTCTTAACGGCAGATTTG
>DZAL01000010.1:0-6711 GCA_022729575.1 Thiomargarita sp. | reverse complement strand
ACAACTTTTTGAAAGTTGTCAAATCTAAAACTGTTGACGGCAGATTTGACAACTCTTAGGTTGTCAAAAATCAAGGTTTCCTAAGCCTCAAAGGCTTAGGAAACCTAGAACCGGTAAAACTTAGGAACGTTAGCACCTAGATTTTAATACTTCCATTAGTTGGTAGGGATTACCGAATCACCTTACGCATAACCACCCCCTGCCCCTCCTTGTTAAGGAGGGGAGTACACCCTGCCCTTCCTTGTTAAGGAGGGGAGTACACCCTGCCAACTCAGTTGGCGCATACTCCCCTCCTTAACAAGGAGGGGCAGGGGGTGGTTGAGTTAATCGTGCGTAAGGTGAGTTACCAAATCTCATTCACATAGCGGAGTATAATTAAATGTCGACCCTATTCTTTCGTTTATTCAGTAAATCATACCGCGCCACCTTGTTAGCGATAATTTTACCGCTACCGGCCATGGCGGCTACTTATTATAGCAGTACCAGCGGCAACGATGCCAACAATGGTTTGTCAGAAGCCACCCCTTGGCAAACTATCAATAAAGTCAACTCCGTAGAATTTCCTGACAACTCAATTATTCTCTTCAAGCGAGGAGAAGTTTTTCGTGGCGGTATTAATGCGTTAAAGTTTCCTAAAGGACTCACCTTTGGGGCTTATGGCACCGGTGATAATCCAGTGATTGCCGGTAGCGTGTCCATTACCGGCTGGCAACCGACGACCCGCCCAGCTTTAACCTCAGCCGTGTATGAGGCTGATGTATCGACTTTGCCCTTGACGGCGAAGGGTATTGAGCAGTTATATGTCAATGGTGAATTGATGACGATTGCTCGTTATCCCAATGTTGCTTCACCGGCGGCGAAAAATTGGTTGAAAGTAGGCGCGAGTGCCGGAACAACGTCTTTTACGGACCCGGCGTTAGTGGCTTATGGCAAACCTGATAATTATTGGACCGGGGCCACGTTGCGGATTAGAAATTATAGCTGGACTTATGTGGTGTCACCTATCACCGGTTACCAAGCCGCGACGGGTAAAATTACCGCCACCGGTTTAGACAACCAGTTGCCAGAATGGGGTTATTTCTTAGATGGTAAGTTAGAAGAGTTAGATTTTCCTGGGGAATGGTATTATGATGCGACTGTGAAAAAAGTTTATCTTTATCCCAAGGCTGGCGTGAATTTGACGACCGCTTTGGTAGAAGGTGCGACTTATGAGGTGGGATTGAGTATTGGCAGTCAACAAGATAATATGACGGCGGAAAATTTGACTTTCCATCACTTTCTTGACCGCGGCGTGTCAATCACCGGTAATAATAATCCGATTGTTAGAAATTGTCGCTTGGAGCATAATACCACGGGAATTTATGTTTGGAATGCCGCTAATGCCTTGGTCTCGAACAATATTCTGGACCACCAACTTAGTAGCTCCTTAATCTTGCAGGCACAGCCGACTTTTAATGTCCAAAATAGTGTAGCGGAAAACAATCAAATCACTAACACGGCTATGTATCCAGTTTATGGGGTCCGATATGATGGTTTCTATCAAGGTCTCGGAATTAATGTTGCCGGTAAAGGCTATACGGTCCGTCAAAACACGGTGGAAAAATCTTCTCATGCCGGTATTTTTGTGACCAATGACGGTTATCATCTAGTTGAGCAAAATACGATTCGGGATGCGCTGTTATTGCTCAACGATGGCGGTGCGCTGGTTCTCAACAGTGATGGCAATACCATTCGCCAGAATTTAATTTTTGACGCGGTAGGTAATATAGATGAGTCCAACGGTTGTGCCAGCATGACTCAAACCCCTTGTGCGCACCACTCCTCGTATGGCATGGGTATTGGTTCTAATCCCGGCTTTAAGGACAATGTCATTGACGGAAACACCATAGCCAATAATCCAGACATCGGGATTCGTCTTAACGCTTTTGTCAATACGATTGTGCGCAATAATGTCCTTTATAACAATGACCCGCAAATTGCTATCGAAGATAAATTTGGCGCTTCCCAAAATAATCTGGTCGAAGGCAATTTCATTTATTCTCTACGGCCAGACCAGCTAGGGTTTGCCTTGATGGATACCTCTCATTCGGAGCAGGGAACTTTTGATAATAATTTTTATTGCAACCCCTATAGCCAGATTATGTTAAGTCGTGAGAAACAACCTTATGCTCTGGCGCATTGGCAAAGCAAATTTGCTTATGAGAAAAACTCTCGGCAATGTGATATTCATTTGCCAGAATATACTATTTCCAACCCTGGTCCTAACTTAATTCTCAATTCGACCTTTGATACGGATGTCTCTAACTGGAGTGATTCGCTCAGTGCCACTATCTCCTATGACCCTAGTCAAGCGTTACTCGATGGCGGCAGTTTGAAAATGGTCTATCAGGGAACTTCTGGTAATGCCAATGTGATTCCGAATAGCTTCAGTTTGGTAGCAAACCAGAATTATCGCTTGAAATTTAGCGTCGTCGGCAATGGTTTTGGTAACATTCTACTCAGAGTCTCTGATACTACTCCTAATAATTTTCAAAACTTAGTGGAACGAGATTTTGCTTATGACACCAGTCGGAAAGATTACGAATTTATTTTCCAATCTCCTCTGAGCACTACCGTCGGTAAAGCCTTTTTTGTCACTCGTAACTATGATGCTAATACTTACTGGCTAGATAATGTGACTTTGGAACCGGTGACCCCAACGCTAAATGATGCCAAACAACAAGTAGTGTTGTTCAGCAATACTGGGGCGACTCCTCTTAATATCACTTTGACTAAGATTTATTTTGATTCCAATGGTACCGCAGTGACTGGCATTTTAACGTTAGCTCCTTTTTCATCCAAGGTGTTAACCACTAACGATATTACTCCCGCCGCTCAAAACACCGCTAGTGCTTACGTATTTTTCAATGATTACCTCATCACTCAGCCGCAACCACCCTCGCCTACGACTGGGGCCACGACTCCCATTATCATTGTCGGAGATAAGCCTCTCACCTCGGCCAGTTGTGTGGATTTTGGGTACGTGACACCATATAGCATAGTAACAAAGATGTTTTCGGTAGTGTCCACCAAGACTGGACCAGCCTCTGGAGGAAGTTATGATGCTCTTGGCAGTATCACTTTTACCGGTGGTACCGAGTTTCAACAAGAGGGGACTGCTCAGAATGCCACGGCGCTCACCAATGCGGTGGTAGTTAATGCTGCTACTGGGCTCGTGGCAACGGCACCGGTGGCACCGATGGGTACTTTCGATATTAAATTCACGGCCCCTGCCACTCCGCAAACGATTACGGGTCGTCAAATCAATGTTTATACGAGTACCGACCCCAAAACTAATCCGTTAACTTTCTTAGCAACCGCTACGGTGGTTTCTAGTATCACACCGCAAATTCAGGTGTTAGATTCGTCCTTGGCAGTACCACCTGCGGGGATTGAGGTGGCGAATGCTAACACCACCGCCATTGACTTTACGCCAACTCCAACGGTTTCAGGTAATACCATCACCAAGATGTTCTCGATTAAGAATGTGGGCGCCTTGGATTTGTTATTGTCACCAGCAATTGTGACGTTTACACCAGATACGGGAACCGGCACCAGTGAGTTCACCGTCACGGCATTTATGGATGAGGGTACCGTCGATAAAAGTACAACACCACCTGCGGCTTTACCCCTAACGGTTAATCCGCCCGCTTCTCAAGGTTGTCCAAGCACCGTTGCGACCTCGGATTATTCTAAATTCACGATTACCTTTTCCGCACCTACTGTAAATAAGCAGACGACATATTCAGGAACGATTACTTTCACCAGTAATGACCAGGGTCAGCGCGGTAGCCAATTTAGTTTCCCGGTGAAGGCCACAGTTAACCCTTTCCCGCCGAGTAAAGCCGAAATTGACATCTATGATGGGACCACGTTGATTTCCAACAACACCGCCATCCCCATTGATTTTGGGACGACCACCGTCGGCCAGCCGGTGCAGAGAGCGATTACCGTGAAGAATCCCAGTACGGTAACTTTGAACGTGTATGACTTCAGTGGTAACTTGCCCGTAGGTTTTAGTTTGTTGACCTCCAATTATGCCAGTAAGATTCCGGCCGGGGGCGCGACTAACTTAATCTTACAATGCGATGCGGCTACTGTCGATACTTTCAAGGGTGACATGCGGATTCCTAGCGATGATGAGGATAACACCAATTATGAATTTAATGGGGGTGGTCATGAGAATCCTTACACTTTTCCCCTCTTGTGCGTGGTCAATGTTGATACCAGTGGTAACTTAGCGTTGAAGTTGACTACACCCACCAATGGTCTAGTCACCAGTGATACGGGTGGTATTAACTGCGGTATGGGTAGCTCCGTGTGTACTTCTAGTTATCCTCCAAAAACTGCGGTGGTGTTGACTGCTAAGGCTGATACGGGCTTCACTTTTGACACTTGGGGCGGCGATTGCACTGGCACGACTAGCCCTCTGACCGTGACTATGGAGGTAGCTAAGGATTGTTCTGCCACTTTCAAGAGCCAGGTAGTGGTAGTCACTAAATACACATTAGATTTCACTACTCCACAGAATGGTACGGTTATTAGTGATGCGGGTGGTATCAACTGCGGTGGGGGTGGCTCTACTTGTACTGCTCAGTATGATCAAGGGTCATTGGTCAAATTGACCGCAACGGCTGCCACTAATGCGACTTTCACCAGTTGGGGTGGTGATTGCATTGGGACCACCGGTCCGCTTACCGTGACGATGGACCAATCATTGAATTGTACAGCATCCTTTACAGCTAACGTTTCTACTAAGTTCAAGTTAACGTTGACCGCACCTGCCAATGGTTCTATCACCAGCGATGTCGGTGGTTTGAATTGTGGTACGACTTGCGCCATCGACTATGACCAAGATGCGGTAGTGAAACTCACTGCCGTTCCAGGTACGGGAATGGTGTTTGACAGTTGGAGTGGCGCTTGCGCTGGTACGACCAGTCCTCTGAGCGTGACGATGGATCAAGTGAAAGATTGCTCGGCCACCTTCAAGCGTAATCTTACGCAAACCACGATGAGTTTAACGGTGACCGCACCAAATAATGGCACCATTAAGAGTAACCCAGGCGTTATCAATTGCGGTCTCCAAGGTACCGTTTGCACTGATAATAGTTTGATTCAAGGTGCTCAAGTGACTTTGACGGCCACACCAGTTACGGGCGGTAAGTTCCTCAATTGGACAGGTGATTGCAGTACCAGTACGACCGATTCGGTGACTCTGACCATGGGAGCAACAAAGACTTGCTCGGCGACTTTTGAAGGTGGTGCCAGTAATCAATCTAATTTGGTGGTGACCGTCACTGGTGCCGGTAAAGTGGCACGAATCCCGGCAGGTGCCACCTGCGGTAGCGGCACCGCTTGCACCAGTTACCCCAAGGCTGATGAAATGGTATTAAGTGCAAGAGCCGATACTGGTTCGATATTTGACACTTGGGGCGGTGATTGCGCCGGTCAAACGGGTAGTTTAATCCTGCTCACGATGGATAAAGACCAGAATTGTACTGCGACCTTCAAGGCGGAAGCGACTACTCAGAATTTGACGGTGATTCTTGGTGGTACCGGTCAAGGCTCGGTCAAGAGTGACGTGGGCGGTATTGATTGCGGCACTGTTTGCACTAAAGATTATCCGAAAGGCAACCCAGTGAATTTGATAGCCATTCCTGATGCAACCTCCACCTTCGCTGGCTGGAGTGGCGATTGCGCCAGCGCGACTACGGGTAACCCGGCGGTGGTGACACTGGATGCCGATAAGAGTTGTACCGCGACCTTTAATCCGAAGAGTGAAGAAACCTCTTGCTTTAACCAAGGGGGATTATTAACTGCTACGGGTATATGCTCGCCGGCAGCAGTTTTAGAGTCAGCCAGTACGGAGGGTAGCACCGGCTCAATCTTCAAAGGTGGGGTTTCTAAACGGGTGAATAGTCAGTACGATTCCTACAAGACCACCGATATGGTTTACCAACTTCTCGACTCGGTGAAGACCGCTGGTATCTTGAAGATAGATTCAGCGGATAAAGGCAAACGTGTTGAGGTGTTAGTCGCCGGTCTGCATGTCTCCAACATTTATCCTGAAGGATTAGCCTGGTACATGCTGGTCGGTTGCCGCGTTTGCCCATTGGGATGGAATTTACGCGTGGAATCCATTCCTACGAGAGAGACCTTGCCGGCGTTGGAGAAAATCCAGCCGCTGAAGATGGTAACGTTGGATAGTGACTATTTAACGGTCTATATGTATGAAGGTCAACTCTACTATGTAGGACCACTAGATATTTTCCTTGGCTACCGGGTGGTGGAGACGGGTAAGATAGTTTTTTCTATGACCCCGATTCATCTGGAAATTAAGGAACGTCCAGCACAGTAAATAAGAATAGAGATTAGATTTGACAACTCTCAACCAGTTGTCAAATCTTCCTTTACTTTAAGTCCAGGTACGGTAGGCCAGTGTTGATTTATTTGCCCACCTTCTTCATCAAAATTTCAATCTGGTGGGCCACCAACAATAAGCTGGTTGCCCACCCTACATAGACTCCCTCGTCCCCACGCGCTGGCATAGAAATGCCACGTTGTGCTAGTAAGTACTGAGGCAGAAATTTTGCGGTATTTTCCCGCCCCCTCCCAGAGGGACAATGCCATTAAGTTAAGGAATCCCCCGGTCAGGTTTTAACCTTGAAGGTC
>DZAL01000295.1 GCA_022729575.1 Thiomargarita sp. | reverse complement strand
GTCAAAGCTACAACCCAACAGGAAATATCAACTATGCAAATTACTCTTACTGTTCCAGATAACTTACCGTTATCTCAAATTTATCAGCAAATTCAGTCTCTCCAAGATAGTTGGCAACCCGAGTTGAAAATCTTTCCAGGCCAAAATCTGGACACTGCCATTGACCACCATGACCCTTGGTGTAACCCTGATATAGACTTACCCAGCGTCGATACCGGCATTGCCGACTTAGCACTCAACCACGACTACTATCTTTATGGCACTCCTCCCAGGACCTGAATTGAATTTAGTTTTTATGGACACCGCGGCACTCATTGCGCTTGGGAATAGCCGGGATACTCTTCATGAAACCGCTAGTCAAATTCGACAACAGTTGGTTAAACGCCGTAGTCGTTTTTTGACCACCAACCTAATTATTGCAGAATTTTGTAATAGTTTTAGTGCCGTTAGACTGCGTTTCACGGCGATTCGAATGGTGGAGAGTATTTATCAGTCTTCCCACTGGGAATGCGTACATATTGACCCTACTTGGATGAGGAAAGGGCTGGAACTGTTTAAACAGATGGACGACAAAGATTGGGGATTGGTGGATTGTACCAGTATGGTGGTGGCCAGATATTTTGGTGTCAAGGTAGTTTTCACCACGGACCACCATTTCACTCAAGCGGGATTTCAAATATTATTGTAATCTCACCGTCCAGGACACCATCCAGGAGTACCAAGCGCAGCTTGGTCAAAGCTACGCTTTGAACTCCTGGCGAAATTGCGAAATTGCACCAGGAGTACAAAGCGTAGCTTGGTCAAAGCTCCACTTAACAGGTAACTTTTATGACTTCTCAATCTTCGATTTATCAAATCGGTGGCAGTCTTAAAAAAGATGCCCCTAGTTATGTCACTCGTCAAGCCGATACCGAATTGTATGACGGCTTGAAAGCCGGTGAGTTTTGTTATGTGCTCAATGCCCGGCAAATGGGTAAATCCAGTTTGCGGGTGCGCACGATACAACGGTTACAAGCTGATGGGTTTGCTTGTGCCACGGTTGACATCAGTAGTATTGGCACGGAGGGTATTACTCAAGGGCAATGGTATAATAGCGTGATTGATGCCATTGCCAATGATTTACGTCTCTATCCACAGTTTAATTATACCACTTGGTCCTTGACACATAAAGATTTTAGCTTGGTTTATCGCTTGAGTAAATTTATTGAAGACATCGTGTTGCCCGCTATTCCGCAACCTATCGTGATTTTTATCGATGAAAGCGATAGTATTCGCAGTTTGCCGTTTAAAGTGGAGGATTTCTTTGTCTTTATTCGGACTTGTTACAATCAACGGGCGGATGTGGCGGCTTATCAACGCTTGACGTTTGCGATTTTGGGCGTGGCCAGTCCAGGGGATTTGATTGAGGATAAAAAACGCACGCCATTTAATATTGGGCGGGCCATTGATTTAACCGGGTTTCAATTATCCGAAGCCGCACCCTTGGCTAACGGTTTGGCCAAACTCGCGGAGTCGCCGCAAGCGGTATTGCAAGCGATTTTGGACTGGACCGGCGGGCAGCCGTTTTTGACGCAAAAGGTCTGTGACTTGGTGAGAGTTGCCGGGCAAACTATTGATGCGGGGCAAGAAAGCGCGTCGATAGAACGGTTGGTGCGCGAGAAGGTGGTACAACATTGGGAGACGCAAGATAATCCGTAGCATTTGCGCACCATTCGGGACCGGATTTTGGAGGGTGGGGGGTTGCAAGCAGGGAAGTTATTAGGGTTGTATCAACGGATTATTGACCTCCACAACCACCCCCTGCCCCTCCTTGGTAAGGAGGGGAGTAAATGCGCCCCCTCCTTGATAAGGAGGGGCTGGGGGTGGTCGAATTAGGAGACACGCCCGAACAATCGCAAGCCCAAAGTTTGTTGCAATTATCGGGCTTGGTAGTGAAACGAGGCAGTGGCTTGCAGGTCTATAATCGAGTCTATGCCGAAGTCTTTACCGTGGCCTGGGTGGAGAAGGCATTGCGCGAGTTGCGTCCGTATGCGGATGCCTTGACGGCTTGGTCAGCGTCGGGCCATCAGGATGAGTCACGGTTATTACGTGGGCAAGCATTGCAGGAGGCGTTGCAGTGGGCGGAGGGGAAGAATTTAGACCAACATGATTATCAATTGTTAACCGCCAGTCAACAGTTAGCACGACGAGTTCAAGCCGCGGCGTTGAAAGTGCAGTGGCAATGGCGTTTGATTGGAGTCTTGGGGGTGTCAATCGTAGTGGCCAGTGGGTTGGCAATATGGGGGTATGTGGCGCAGGAACAAGCGCGGAAGAGTGCTCTGGTGGCGAAACAAAATGAACAATTGGCCGAAAAACAAAAAGCGTTAGCGATTCGTGCTGTGATAAATTTGACCTACGATGTGATTAACAAAGTCGCTGATGTTTCTGGCACCACAGTCCATTTGCAAGCGATTTTTGAGAACAATATTGGGGTGTTACAACAGATTGAAGACTTATCACCCGATACACCAGAAGCACAACGGGAGAAGTCAACGAATCTAGGTTTTATGGGGGATGTGTGGTTACGATTGGGTAAGACTGACGAAGCCTTAACGGCTTATCAAAAGTCGTTAGTCATTCGCGAACGCCTGGCCGCCCAAGACCCCAACAGTGCCCAAGCGCAACGGGATGTGTCTATCAGTTATAACAAGTTAGGCAATATTTATCTCGCCCAAGGCCAAACCGAGTCCGCCTTAACGGCTTATCAAAAGTCGTTAGTCATTCGAGAACGCCTGGCCGCCCAAGACCCCAACAGTGCCCAAGCGCAACGGGATTTGACGATGAGTTATGCCAAACTTGGGGTGACACAACGTGCGCTAAAGGACAAAAAACAAGCCTTGCAGTATTTTGAACAAGCCTTGAAAATAGCTGAACCGTTGGCGAAACAAGACCCGACAAATCAACAGAAACAGAAGGATGTGGAGAATTTGAAAGGGGATATTGCTAAGTTGCGGGGAGGGGAGTAAGTTGTAGGAAGTTGGAGTACGGAATTTATTCCGTCCAGCCGTTGGAGTCCGGAATTTATTCCGTCTTGCCGTTGGAGTCCGGAATTCATTCCGTTTGTTTGGCCCCCGAGACGGAATAAATTCCGGATTCCAACGGCTGAAATTCCGGACTCCAACTTTTACTTAACCGTGAGATAAACTTTATGTACACCATTCACCTCAATGACTTACCTCAAACTATGCAAACCTTAGTTCGACAGGTCATCAGTGACCATGAACCGATTCGAATTAGCAGTCCTAGTTTACCAGAAAATGTCGTGTTAGTTCCTGAGGCGGTATTTTCCCCTCACCCCCAACCCCTCTCCCAGAGGGAGAGGGGCGAAAGAAAATAGGAGAAAATTTATGCTTCAGTACTTATAAAAACTTGAACATCGAGTTAAACCTGGTCATCGACCAAACGAAATGGTCGGAATCAGGTGATGATTTTTAATGGGTGGTGTGTTAGTTAATGGATAGTAGAGTCCAAATCTGAAGATTTGGACTCCAGTAACGGAGAAAAAAATATGAGTTTTAAAGATTTCACTTCTACCGATAAAGTTGCCGAACTCTATCATCTGGTCTTACGCCAAGAAGAACCATTTGATTATAAACAGATTCCGGTGATGATTCCGCCAACCGCATTACAAGCGGATTTGGAATTTGAATTGCATCATCATCCTTATTCTCTTAATGAACAAGCATTATGTGAAGGTTTAATTTATCCCGTGTTGCGAGAGGTTTGGAAACATCATTCCAGGTTACAACTCTGGAGTCATGTGCTGTTGCAAGTGGATAATGAACTCACCGGTATTCCAGATTATTTGGTGAGCCAAAAATCACCGCAAGGATTGGCCAAGTTGAATCCGCCGTTACTGGCGGTGATGGAGGCCAAACAAGAGAATTTTGCGCAGGGGTGGGGACAATGCTTGGCGGGCATGGTGGCCGCCCAAAAATTAAATGCGGATTGCCAACCGTTGCCGGTCATTTATGGTGTAGTCACTACCGGCAAAAGTTGGGAATTTGGACAATTAATAGACAATGAGGTTAAAATTCATCCCTTCAACTTATCATTGGTGCAAATCGACCAATTATTAGGAGTGTTGGACTACCTCTTCAATCAGTGTGAAATAGCATTGGCGAAGATTCATCATCAATAATAGTTTCTCGTTCCCACGCGCCAGCGTGGGAATGCTGGGGCGGCCCTCGTGACGCTGGCGCGTCGACACGGCAAACTAAAACTTAAATTTAAACTAAAACTATGAACACCAATCACCGCTTACTGCTTATCGGACCCACCGGCCAAGTCGGTTGGGAATTACTACGTTGTACTGCCACCTTAGGCACCGTCATAGCGGTTGGCCGAGGCACCGCAGATTATACGATGGACCTCGCTAATCCAGATTCCATTCGTCAAGTCATTCGCGAAATTAATCCCTCGGTGATTCTCAATGCGGCGGCTTATACCGCGGTCGATAAAGCCGAGCAAGAGCCGCTACTGGCTCACGCTATCAACGGTACGGCACCCGGTATTTTAGCCGAAGAGGCACAACGACTTTCTGCCATTTTGATTCATTATTCCACTGATTACGTCTTCGATGGCACCGCGCAACAACCTTACCTAGAATCACATCTGGTTCAACCATTAAGTAGTTACGGTACTAGCAAACTGGCGGGAGAGCAAGCCATTCAAGCGGTCGGCGGGCAATATTTTATTTTCCGCACGGCTTGGGTCTATGGCACTCGGGGCCAAAATTTTCTACTCACTATTCAACGATTAGCGAACGAACGAGCAGAACTTAAAATTGTCGCCGACCAATTTGGTGCGCCAACTTGGAGTCGCTCGATTGCCGAAGCCACCGCCCAAGTCTTAACGCAACTGCTTTCTCCTTTGCACGCAGTTGACATTGCCACCTTATCTGGCATTTATCATCTCACTTGTGGCGGTCAAACGACCTGGTATGAATTTACCAAAGCCATCCTCGCCCACGGGGAGCGGCGCCCACGAATTGTACCTATCACCACTGCCGAATATCCTACGCCAGCCAAACGGCCAGGGTATTCGGTGTTATCTAATGCCAAACTGCATCAAACCTTTGGCTTAACTTTACCTCCTTGGGAACAAGCATTGGAATTATGTTTGGGCAGTTTTTAGTAATCAAGGGATAAGTACTGAAGCAGAAATTCTACGGTATTTTCCCCTCACCCCCGGCCCCTCTCCCAGAGGGAGAGGGGCGAAAGAAAATACGAGAAAATTTATGCTTCAGTACTTACTACATATAGTAAAATCCCTTTGAACCTGTACTATTCCCTCTGGAGTGCAATAAGAA
>DZAL01000427.1 GCA_022729575.1 Thiomargarita sp. | reverse complement strand
AGGGAGTGTAAAATAATTATTGTAACATATCTCTATTTTATGTTATACCCTGTGCATGGATATTCTTCAAATTGCACAGAGATATGAACTTGTTAAATTTGCACTTGATGAGCGCCTTCGCCGTCTGCTTCCTGCTGTCGAAGCCAAAGTTTTCGGACGAGGTGGAATTACTGCTGTTGCTGGGGCTACTGGTGTTTCCCGTAGGGCGATTCATGCCGGGCTTAAAGAGCTTGAATCGTCTCAATCCGTTAACGTAACAGCAACTTCTCGGATCAGACGTCCAGGAGCTGGTAGAAAAAACGCCATTGAAATCGACATGACCCTGGAATCCGACCTTGAGGGCTTGATTGAACCGGAAACCCGTGGCGACCCGGAATCTCCTCTGCGTTGGACCTGCAAAAGCCTGCGGACTTTGGCTGACGAACTTGGCAAGATGGGGCATAAAGTGAGCCACACTCATGTTGGCAAATTGCTCATCAAGCTTGGGTATAGCTTGCAAGGCAATAAAAAAACGCTTGAAGGCTCGGGCCATCCCGACCGTAATGCGCAATTTGAGCATATAAATATCCAAGTAACGGATCAATTGAATAAAGGAGAGCCGGTTATTTCGGTTGACACCAAGAAGAAGGAGTTGATTGGCCGATTTAAAAATAATGGCCGGACGTGGTGTCCAAAAGGAAAACCAACAGAGGTTAAGGTCCATGATTTTATTGAAGACTCTGGACGGGCCAACCCTTATGGCGTTTATGATATTGGAGCCGACGAGGGATGGGTGAGTGTTGGGACCGATCATGATACCGCGGCTTTCGCAGTGCAGACAATTCGGCGCTGGTGGCTTGTTGCGGGTAGCCAAACATACCCTAATGCCAAGGAGTTGTTGATTACCGCTGACGGTGGTGGTAGCAATGGAGGGCGCGTCAGATTGTGGAAACTTGAATTGCAAGGTTTGGCGAATGAAATTGGTATTCCAATTCAAGTATGCCATTACCCTCCTGGAACCAGCAAATGGAACAAAATTGAACACCGCCTATTTTCTTTTATTACCATGAACTGGCGTGGCAAACCCTTGATCAGTCATGAAGTAATGCTCAACCTGATTGCCAATACAAAAACGAAAACAGGACTCTCGGTAAAGGTAGAATTGGACAATAGGGAATACCCCAAAGGGATTAAAGTTTCTGATGCTGCATTTGCTGCTATTAATTTGAAAAGAAATGACTTCCATGGAGAATGGAATTACTCCGTATCTCCGAACGATATTTTGTAACATTTATTTTTTGACGATCCCTAA
>DZAL01000426.1 GCA_022729575.1 Thiomargarita sp. | reverse complement strand
GGTTTTTGTTGCTACAGTTTTGGTGCTGGTTTTTGTTGTCATGGTTTCGTCCTCCATTGGGATTTTAAGTTGGGGACCTGGACCATTCCAGGCCCCCGGTTTGTACTAAAGTTTGGCCGCATTTAGTACGGCCCTATCGCTACGCCCCGGTCCAAACTGTACCAAGGCGTTAAGCCTAACTTGCCAATCTGTTGATGCATCCTTCCACGTGTTCATGCGCATTCTTGCGTACGTTTCCTCGTAGCCCTTTGCGGCGTTTATCTCTTGCCTGGTACTGCGTTTTTTATATTCCATTGTTTCGTCCTCCGTTTATGTCTTTGTCAGCCCACAGCACGTGCTGTGGTTAGTTAAGACGATTTACTCATCACTTGATAGGCTCAAGTTTAGAAAGCCTTATGGCACAGTTATGGCACAGTTATGGCACAGTTATGGCACAGTTGTGATACCACAGTTGCGCTACAATTGCGCTACAATTGCGCTAATTCACCGCGTCTGCGGTGGGGGGCGGGTTATTCCTCCCGCGTGATGCGCCACAGGGTGAAGTCGAGTGGGTAGTAGTCCTCCCACGCCCCGTGCACAAACACCTTTACTTCGGAATACGCGGTACTTCCGCGGTGCACCCATTCCAAAATGGCGACTTCACTGAACGGGAAGTACACGTGCTCATTGTACGGACCTGAGCAGTATTCTGCCCACACCACGTCGTACGAGGCGTTTTTCATGCACCGATCGTACATGATTGTTTCCAGCGCCAACTTGGCCGCAGCCATGCTGGTGTACTTCCCCTCAACGTGAGGATCATAGTCCTCACTGAGCGCTTCAAGGACGTATACAACGTCCTTTACGTTGAGGTTATTGGTGAGGGTTTGGGTGGAACGGGTGTAATTTTTCATGGCGTCCTCCATCCATGAGAAATTGTCCCCTTTATCAACCCACTGGTACACCCAGTGGTTAGTTATGGGGAATGCTCATCACTTGATAGGCTCAAGTTTAGAAAGCCTTACTACATGTTGGGTCCCTTCTAACATATATATACGTTGCGCGCCATGCATACGTGTCAGGGGGACGGTCGTATCCCTCTACAACCCCTTTTTCCCCAGGTCGAATGTTTCTAATAATATAATTATATACCAGACCATAGCTCATAGCTCCCATTTCTTGTGTTATTTAAACATGGCCCCTCTTTTCTTCATAGCTCCTTTGTTTAAACATTTAAGTGCCATCCCCCAGCTGTTTACGTGAAAACATTTAAACAAAAACTCTTGACAAGTGCCAGTTGTACGTGGTAAAATGAAAC
>DZAL01000294.1 GCA_022729575.1 Thiomargarita sp. | reverse complement strand
AATCTGAAGATTTGGACTCCAACGCCGTAACTTTAGCTTAACTTAATGGCATTGGTGGAGGAGCCGGGGGTGCAAGATTGGCACCGCGGCTTTGGTCTTCAAGACTCTCTGCGGTCTGACCGAACATGACGACCGGCCAGTTCCTCGTTCTCACCCAGATTGCCTCACTACCCTTACTTCAGGGATTATCATTATCTCTTTCCTGACGTTAAATGAGGTTGTAGTCCAAATTTATTTTTATGACCGCTTGACAACCTGAACCACCCCAAGTATAATTGTTACCTATTCTAAAAATTTCCGAGATTACAATTATGACTGACGACGAATTTGACGCATTTGTTAACTCCATTCCAGAGTCTAAATTGGAACTCATTGACGGTCAACTGATTGTCGGCAATGGTCTAATCGCCACGAAGTTGCTATTAAGAGAAATTTTGAAAGGCTGGAGTATTGCGGCAGGACTGGCTTTGATTGACCGCCAACTGTGCTGGCAAGCTTTGCAACAACTCTATCCGGCGGCACCGTTTGCCACCGATGACCACCAACATACCCAAGTTCAAGCCTGGGCCAGCCAATTTACGGACTATCACCCAGAAGACCTGAGTGCGGGTGGCGAAGGTGAAAATGGTCGGCACCATTGGATTAGACAATTTCTCAGTGAACAAATCCATACCGTCTCTCATCAAGTGGGAGGACTCACGTTAGGACGCGATTTTGTGATGCGCTTAGGGGAAAATGGCTTTACGCCCGATATATCATTTTTCTTTGGCCCCCCGTTAAATCGCCTCTACAATTGGTATCTGGAGGGACCGGCCGATTTGGTGATTGAAGTCACTCGCCCCGCCCATGTTACTCAAGACCGTGAAGTCAAACGACGTTACTATGAAGCAGGAGGCGTGCCCGAATACTGGATTATTGACCCACAACATCAGCAGATTGAATTTCTGCGCCTCATTAATGGACGCTATCAACCGCAACCACCGGATAGTCATGGACGTTACTGGTGGGACAGTATTCCTAGTCTAGTCTTCTTCCCAAGTCAGTTATGGAAAAAACCCACGTCCCAGCAAGCCAGTTGGGAATTGTCAGTATTTGGAGTTCTCTATCAAGAACCAAGACCCGTCGTCAGTGAAACAAGTGGTTTAGAACACGGTAGCTTACCTTTCATCCCGCGAGTCGCTTTAGAACCTGTACCTATCTCATTTGCTGAGTTTATCTCCTGGTGTCCTCGGGCCAAAATTGAAGGTAGTCAAGACCGGTTGGAAGTAGGAGATACTCGTCACTTCCTTGGCATGGCTTTGATGACGGTGGGAATCTTAGAAACGGTTAAACTGCTTCCCCCGCAGGATTGGGTACACGCCTTGATGGAGGCCGACGAGAATGAACGCAACGACGCTACCAGAAAAGCCGAATGGTGGCAAATTGCACGACAAACCGCCGGTTATCTACGGGATAAATTTGGCGCGGAACGAGTGGCGGTGATGGGCGATTTGGTCAAACCGCAACCGTTAAACTATTGGTCAACGATTGACCTCATTGGCTGGGGTATGGCTGACCGGAGTGATCACGAAGCAAATTGGGAACTCTGTCAAAAATTTGAAAATCCTCAAGTATACGTCGAGAATCCTGATGATTATCTCGCTGCGCAAAGTCTGGCTAATAACGAAATCGTTGATATTGACTGGTCATAAGGAGGTAATGGTCATCCCCAAAGTAAGAACGGGGAAATGCCTGTAACTGTTTCAGGAATGAATGAAACAAATTCCCGAAGCCGACACGTTAATGTTGTTTCACTATAGCAAAATCCATATAAAATTGTACGTACCCTCTGGAGTGCAATAAGAATTATTGCGCCTGGCGGCGCGTAGCGGCGCAATAATTCTTATTGCACTCCAGAGGGAATAGTACAGGTTCAAAGGGATTTTACTATACTTAACCTTAGGAAAACTCACATGGGACTCTATGTCCATTTAACGGTGAATCCTCACCACATCACTCCCAAACAATGGGAACAGGTTTACCAAGACAGTTTAGACTTGTTACAACGATTTCCGTTGCCATTATTTACCTTTAAGCGCGAACAGGTACATGGATACCAACGTTTAGTGCATTCCACGGATATGGTCCATGAGGCCAACACCAAAGAGGAACATTGGCATATTATTGGTGACTTGGTCAGTGGGCGCAGTGCCGAATCGTTTATTTTCCATCGTCATTGGTCAAAGTCATGGTCACGTCCTCCCCATGAGGAAACCGATGCCTTGTGGGCCGACGAGAAGGAGATTGACGACAGCACCGGCAATGGGGTCCATTTGTTTGGTAATAAGACTCAAGGGTATCCCTATCACTTGGCTATTTTGGCCGTGGGCATTTTGGTCGAAAACCGCTTTCCACAAGGCAGTTATGTCATCGGAGATATTGACCAAGGTCAGGTAGAGAATGTCGTCAAGTGGATGGCAGCGGTGTTAAAACAACCCGTCACCTGGCCAATTTGTTTAGACGGTGAACGTTTATACACTCGCCTAAAATCTCTCTATGCGGATGAAAAATGGGTCATCCGACGTTTTACGGCGCTCTTTCGTGGTAGCGCGGAGGAGCGGTTAGAAATCCTCTTGCGCTGTGCGGGCCACTCGTTGGTGCTAGAACATCTTCGTCAGGAACTGGAGTACTATTCCGATTTGTCGCAATTAGGCGCCATCAAACTCTGTTCGCATTTTCTAGCGGTCATCCCAGAGGTTCACTCCTTGATTGAATTAGTCAAGAGCCTTAACAAGTTTGAACTGAAAGACCTCTTGCAAATGTTATGTAATCACTTCATCACTATCGAGCCATCGGCTAGAGAGCCGCTGTTGTTCTTTTCTCGGTCCCTGGATGACCTGATGACGATTGAAGATGCGTTTAGCCAGGTATTTTTAACCTTAGCGGGTGCGCCTTCCGTGATTGAGTATTCTATTGCGAGCAGCGAGTTGCTAGAAATCTTTTGCACTTATGCGCCTCGACAACGCAAGTCGTTCCAAAAGATTATTCAAACTGGTGAGGAGCACTGTCGCCAAAAGATAGCAGAAATGCAAACGCTGATTCAAACCCTAGAAGAGTCCAGACGTCACCAAGCGTCGACTTCGCCAACAGAGGAGATTCCAGCTATCCAAGATGATTTCATCTCGGCCAAAGATACTCGTTCTCATCAGGAGCAGTCTCCCTTGCCGCAAGCGGAGTACATCATCAATCAAGCATTGCAACAGCGCGAAGAATTTCCGCAACCGGCAGAAGTGACCAGACAATTTGGGTTGCAATTGCGACGGTTACTAGAGAATCAACCGGAGATTTTTCATGGGTTAACACGAGTGGGTTACTTGAAGTTGATTTATCAAGCGAGTTCTGAGCAATACATTGCGCTCTGTGATTCTGCTTGGCAGGCGATTGATAACGAGTCCAAGGTGGAATTGTTGAAATTCCTAGCAGCTTTGATGTTAGTGAGTGAAAACGCCCAACTGTTTCGTCAATGGCAAGTTTATATTTTAGAACATCCGCAGTTATGGCAGTATTTGATGACAGCCTCTCATGAATTGCCCTCTGCGGAAGAGGAAAACCAAGCTAACGTGGCTAATCCTTCGGTGTCGCAGAAGCGGTTAAAAAAGCGAAGAAAGCGGACCTAGCGGTGCCTGAGACGCACTCTACCTAGCGGCCAGAACGTGCGCCCCAGCCAATCACATAATATTCAACCACGACAACGACCTGGAACTTACCAAATACCGTGTTTGATATTGTGCATTGAGGCGTTGTTCAATCGCCGGTGGTCTGCCTGGTCCCCAAGCCATTTGGAACGGACTCCGACGAGTACGAGAGGCCGTCGGGCTACTTCAAGTGCTGAACAGGTTACCATACCTTAATAAATTCGGTACTGAAACCACTTGTGTATAAGGATGACCGCGGAGCGTGGTAACGAGGTAAGTACTGAAGCAGAAATTTTCTCCTATTTTCTTTCGCCCCTCTCCCCTCTGGGAGAGGGGTCGGGGGTGAGGGAAAATACCGCCGAATTCATGCTTCAGAACTTATATGATAAAATACTGTCCAAGGGCAGTTGTTAAATTTCTTCTAAACTCTACTTAACTCTATGAGGTATTATATATGGGCTTATTTGATGAACTTAACAATAAGAAACTGGCCACCGAGGCACTCGGACAAACAACCAAATTGGTTATTGACATAGACGCACTACTATCACCTGATGTGGTGACTTTGTATATCAATATCACGTAGTCTGGGGGAGACCAACCCATGCCGAAAAAGCCGACCTCAAACCAAGAGCCGAAAACCAGCAGATCTCACCCCATCCGCATTGACTCTGTAACCGTACCTGGAGGTGGCCGGATCGGGATGACCTTTTGCCCAGGCAAGAAGCAGGTCCACTCGATAAGCGGGCCGTGGGACCGCGATCTGGAAACCGACTTGCGGGTAATCGTTGATTGGGGAGCCAAGGTCCTGGTGACATCGCTTGAGGAGCATGAGTTCGAGGAATTGGCCGTGCATGACCTGGGCGACCGAGCCGAATCCCTGGGCCTGGAATGGCACTACCTACCGATTTGGGATGGGTGCGTTCCAGACCATCAATTTGAATCTGACTGGGTGTATGCGGGCCACCGCCTTCGGGAACTCCTCCGTAATGGTCAAGACATCGTAATTCACTGCAAAGGAGGTTTGGGGCGTACCGGCACTATCGCCGCCCGGTTACTGATTGAATTTGGCCTCAACCCTGATGAGGCTATCAAGGAGGTTCGTGCCTCTCGCCCTGGGGCGATTGAGACTTCTAGCCAGGAACAATATGTTCGCCAATGCGTGCCGGTCTGACAGTAACTAAGTAGACACCCCTTCGAGGGGTGTTATCCCTTGAGTCTTTCACAGGCAGGGATAACACCCCTTCGAGGGGTGTTATCCCTTGAGTCTTTACTCAAATTATCAAGCTATGCAGTATATATTTATTAATTTAATAATACCAAGGTAAAGGAATATTACTATAATCAATGGTTCGGTGACAATATTATGATGAAATTGAGTGATCTAGGTTTCGACCAATGGTTTCAATCGCAGGTCAGTGACTTGCGTCAAGAGGGCCGGGACATTGCGCGTATATCGGCAGTTGACCGCGGCGCATACCTCATCAGAAATCAAACCAAGGAAGTCCCGGCTGAACTCGCCGGGAAGTTCTATTTCCAGTTAGAATCTTCGACTGACCTGCCGTGTGTAGGCGATTGGGTAGCGGTGCAATATCACAATAACGACACTGAAGCAATTATTTATGAGGTGTTTCCGAGAAAGACCTTTCTACGCCGCAAATTCGCCGGTGAAAAGGTGGATTTCCAGATGATTGCGGCCAACATTGACGTCGCTTTCATTGTCCAGTCGTGCCACTTTGA
>DZAL01000425.1 GCA_022729575.1 Thiomargarita sp. | reverse complement strand
AGGAACTGTAAATCAATAACATGGCCAATTAATTTTCAGCGGGAAGGATTGAATAATTCCATTCGCCATGAAATTCGTCACGAAAAATACGAACAGTTTTGAGTTCTTCGTCTGTTACTTTGATGCCTGTCGGGTAGTGCCCAGAATCAAGCTCTGCTCTTACCTTCAGACCTTTTCTGGTAGTGGTTGCCGCAATCAAATTGACAATCGTTTCATGGCTGACGAGTGGTTTTCCACGCCAATTCATGCTGATATAAGAAAACAAGCGATGTTCAATCTTGTTCCACTTGCTTGTCCCCGGGGGAAAGTGACTGACTCGAATAGGAATCCCGAGTTCATTTGCCAAGTTCTGTAATTCAAGCTTCCACAAGCGTACCCTTGAACCATTGCTGCCACCGCCATCCGCAGTGATTAATAATTCCCGGGCATCAGGGTAAAGTTCTTTACCCATTCCAAACCACCATCGACGAATTGTAGCTACGGCAAAGCTTGCAGTGTCGTGATCAGTGCCGACGCTTACCCACCCTAAATTATTGGTTATATCGTAAACACCATATGGGTTTGCTCGTCCCAAATCTTTATCGACAAAATCATAAACCTTAACCTGTTCAGGTTCCCCTTTGGGCCGTAACTCTTTCCCGCCGTTTTTGTATTGCCCAACCAACTCTTTTTTCTTGGTATCAACTGAAATTACCGGCTGACCATTATGGATGGCATCTTCTGCTCGGGCATTAATAAACTCAAATTGTGCATTACGATCAGGGTGATCACCACCCTCCAGTGTCTTCCGATTACCCTGAAGGCTATATCCCAACTTTCTTAGCAGATCACCTATCGAAGTATGACTGACAACATAACCCTGTGACCGTAACTCAGTTTCCAATTGTCGTAAACTCTTGCAGGTCCAACGTAACACCGATTCGGGGTCACCACGCGTGACAGGTTCCACTAAGCTTTCCAACGCCTCAAGTAACTTAACGTCATCTTTTACAGTTGCTTTCCTGCCCCCTCCTACACGACGCAACCTCCGGCTAACATCACCTTCTACCACTCCCTCTTGCTGTGATTTCAGAAGCTCCTTTAGTCCGAGTTTTATGGAGTTACGTGCCACTCCTGTGGCTTTCTGAACGAGCGTTATCCCTCCATGGCCAAGAACTTTGGCCTCGGAAGCAGCATACAAACGCCTCAACCTTTCGTCTAAGACCCACTCGAGATTTTTAAAACGCTCCCTGATTGCCGATTCAATATCCATGCAGCAATAATAACATATTTATCGTAAATGGCCATGTTATTATTTTACAGTTCCTAAG
>DZAL01000095.1 GCA_022729575.1 Thiomargarita sp. | reverse complement strand
AACATTTTACCATTGCCAGGGATAAAAGTGAAAGTTAACCACCCCCGCCCCTCCTATTTCAAGAAGGGGTTAGGGGTGGTTTAAAAGGGTGGGATAACCGAAGGAGGTGCGTTATGGCGCAAACAAACATGCCTAACGCACCCTATACCCGGCCTTTACTTTCTACCTCTTATAGCTTTGACTATGGAGTTAACATTTGCGGTTTCAGTACCTTTTGTAAAATCTCTAAATGGATCACCATCAGCGGCTGATCCCTTCATGAGATTATTAGCAATCGTACTAGCACCTTCCGCAGCACCACTGTAGAGATTTTTGACAACTTCCGCACCGGTATGTTGGAGTGCTGGGCTATCAAAAATGTCGTCGATGGCTCCACCTAGTGAACCACCTAATGACCCAGAAAGGAAGTCTGCACCTAGGTCTTTACTACCGCCTAAACCAGAGGTAAAAGTATTAATAGCACCACTACCAACTGTTTTCATCACGACCTTTCCCAGATCAGTAAGTCTTTTGAGTTTGGCTAATTTATCCAAACCAAAGCTTAAGGAACTACCCAAAGCGGATATTCCTATCTTCTTCCAATCTAAGCAATACCATGGTCTTCCAGTTGCAACATTTTGAATGACCTGAAGCAATGCTTCTATTCCAGCACCAATGGCAGCATTTCCAAGCATTGGTAGGAGAAATGCCAACCGCCCATTTGGGTCAACAAAATTGATGGGATCATTTAGTGTATAACCGTAAAAATTCGTATCACCGCTAGCAAAAGTGATCGGATCCTTCGCCGTCCACCGCCCCGTCTCCGCATCATAATCCCGCGCCCCAAACCGCACCAACCGAGTTTCCGAGTCATACAAGCCACCCGCAAACCCAAACGGTTGAAAACCAGGGTTCGTGTCTTGAGTCACGTTGCCAAACGCATCATAGTCCATGCGTTGCACGACGGCTCCAGTGCTGAGGTCAATCACCAATCGTGGACTGCCCAGATGGTCACTGACAATGCGATACGTCTGGCCATTTTTGACCAGATAATCAGGGACATTGGCTTTCGACCCATAAACAAAGCGCGTCACCACCTGACCTGTGCCATCCAATTCAGCAATGGGATTGAGACTGCCTTGATACAACCAGCCTTGCGTCAACACGCCATTGGCCTTCTTACCGACGCGACGACCACTGACATCAATGACATACTCAATTTTCTTGCCGTCAGGTAATTGCACTTCCCGCAGATTCCCCAGTACATCATATTTGTACTGAGTTGTTACCGCATTGCTGGTCTTACTGAGAAGTTCACCATTAGCGGTATAGGCGTAGGTATTCCCACCGTACTGGAGGAGACGGTCTTGTTCATCATAACTGCCTTTGACCTCTCCTTGGGCTGTGACAGCCGTGAGACGATTGCCGTTCTCGTCATAGCCATATTGTTCTGTGACCGTGCCATTGGTGGTCACTTTCACTAAGCGTCCTGCCGGGTCATATTCATACGCTATGGTGGTGGCCGCGCTTCCTTCTAGCGTCTCCACTTTTTGCGTGATGCGCCCCAATTTATCATAACTGTATTGGGTACTAGACACTGCCGTTGCGGCGTTATTGGCCACGTCGCTGGTCAATTCACCAAACGCATTGTAAGTGCGTTGTGTGGTGATACTTCCCAATTGTGTCCCAGTGAGTAAGCCATTTTCTGGACTGCGCGTTAGCACTAAGTCACCGGCTTTGGTTAACAGACTATCCGCATCGTACTCGTAATTGATGGTATTGCCATCGTTAATACGGGTGGACTGGACGCGGAAATCATTGTCATAGACCACTGACAAGGTGCCCGTGATACCTCCTCCCCAGATGACTGACAAAGGTAGCGCCCCATCATAAGTGTAACTGAGGGTATTGCTATCAGGGGCGGTGACAGAAGTGAGATTCCCCGTCTTGTCATCGTAACTGTAGCCATATTGTCCATCAGGGGTTTTTAGGGCGTTGAGACGACCTTTGGTGGCGTCATAAATAAACTCCACCGTTTGACCATCAGGACGTACTATCTTGGTCAACTCCTGGTCCAAATTATAGACATATTGCGTCTGCGGTGTCGGCAAGCCCGCCGGCGGTGGTGTGTATTGCGCTTGTTGGTCTTCTGCGGTGTAAGCAAAACCATGCGCAGGACGACCTGGCGGCGTGATGGTAGTCACGTTGCCATTGGCATCGTAGCTGTACGAAATTACGCGCCCATCAGTCAAGGTTTGTTTGGTGACACGTCCGACCAAATCATACTCAAAACTGACTTGTCGACCCAGGGCATCCGTGACCTTGCTGATATTACCACGGGTATCGTATTCCAAACTGGCCGTTCTCAAATCTACACCTTCGCCTTCACTGACTTGGGTGAGACGACCACGAGCGTCGTAAGTGTACGAAGTATCCACAAACCCGGGGGCTTGATCCTTCACCACGCGACCTTTGTCATCAAGGACCGAAACGCTTTTACGACCCACAGCACTGGTGGCCGTGATGGTCTTGGCGGCTTTGTCAAACACGCTGGTACTGACGCGCTCATTGACAGTCACTTTGTTAGTCAACTTGGTGAGTTGCAACGGGTCGTAATTGTCAGCATCTGGCGTGGGTTCGGTCACCGTCTCGGTGAGAATTTCCGCCCGTAAATAACTGGGCGTGGTAATCACGGTCCGTTTCGGCACTTCTGACTGATAGAAGTTGACCAAACGTTTGTCAGTACCTTTGGTACTCTCAATACGAGTGCCGTCCGGACTGGTTACTGTGGTTGCCGTGGCATTGGCGTTCTCTATCCAAGTGCCGTATTCTTCCGACTCCGTCACTGTACCATTGGGGGCAGTGTTCTTCCGTTTGGTACCTGCCACTTGGTAACTGGAAACTCGTCCTTCCTTACTGGTTAAGGAAGTGATATAACTCCCGTCAGGAGAATCAACGCGGGCAATGGCGTAACCACCGCCAATGGGCGTGACATTCTTGACGAATAAACCGAGGGCGTTATATTCATAACTTTCCACATTGCCACGGGGGTCGGTGTATTGGGTCAATAAACCGTCCGCAGTGTAGGTCAGCTTATGCACTTCACCGGCTTCATTGGTCGCAGTAGCGAGATAGCCATTGGCATCCAGGGCTAACGTGGTACGTTGTCCATAAGGTGCCACGATAGCGACAGGGTTGTTATTCGCATCCCGTTCTATCTTAGTGACATCGCCATCCAGGTCCTTAATCTCAGTCAGATAGCCAAGGTCATTGTAGGTAAAGGTGTAAACCGCTTGGCTGGTCAGACTGTCTATCGTGCGAATATGACGACCTTTGTCAAATTCATACAATAAACCGCCATCTTCAGAAGCGATATGACCCACAAAAGTGGTCTCTTCGCCGGCGGGACAACTGTCACGACGACCAGAATGGACATTTTCCAGTTCCGCAGAGTAAGGATATAGCAGATTACGTAAATCAAAATTACGTTTGCTACGAGTTCCCCCACCCACCGAGACTAGATGGAAAGTCTTGTGACTAGCTGCCCATTTGGCAGGGTTGACAGCGTTGTGATGACCTTTGACCGCAAAGGTATATTTGACAAATCCCACTTCGGTGTCACGTTGTTGAGTGGCTTTAAATTCCACCGTTTTATTGACACTGACGAGGAATTGGTCACAACCGTCGTTACGTGAACCTCTCAAATAGTGATAGTAGTCTCCTGCCACAAAGTTGTTAGGAGTCACATTTTGTCTGAGGAACTGTGGATTTTGGGTACTGTCATTACTACACATCTCCACCATGACATTTTCAATGGGGGCTACTCCTGCCGGCACGAGGGCAGGATTGACTCGTGGCGTTACCGTAAAAGTGGCCGCACCACCAGCAGGAATTGAAACGCACTCTGCTACCGCATTGTTTTTCACCGGTTGCCCATTCAGTTGAATTTCCAAAGTGATGGCCGGTGTTAACTCGTTGTCAGCGACCACCTCCGCCTTCACTTCTTGAGATTTAAACCCACGTTGTTGAGGCGAGAATTCCACCTGATAATTAACCGATTGGTTAAACAACCCCGCTTCTTCAGGCGCAATGAAATAACCGATGCCCGGCGCAGCACCGGCCACTGTTGGGTTATTGATGTTGGCATAACCGATGGAATAAAGTGACCATTGATTATCAACATCCCCTTGGCTACTAAAGAGGCCCGTAAAACCGACTTCCTCGTCAGAACTGTAGCTATTTGCATTGACACGAGTGGCTGTCTTGGGACTGATCCATTGGATGCTATTGACATCAATATGCGCCGAACCAACTAGCAATGTACCACAATCGGTACAATGGGTGGCCCGCAGGTCAGCATCAGTTACTTCCACATACTCTACCTGTTGTTGCACAACAGTGGTGTACTGACGGGGTTTTTCCGTGTATTTCACTTCTCGTTGTCCCCCAGTCCCTTCATACAAAGTACCGGTATTGGGGTCATACGTGTGGTGAATGTCTAGCGTCAGACCACCTAACCCAACCGCCTTCGCATCCCACACACCTAACATTCTGGTGTAGTTTTGGTCAAACGAAATTTCTTGACGCGCCTTGTCGCCAGAAATTTGACCACCGCCTAAGCCAAAACTGGAAGGAGCATTAATTGCGGGTTTTTGATAGTCTCCTTTATACACATAACTCACCCGCACTTTGGCTTCTTGACCACCTTGCAACGGTCTGCCAAAGGCATCTTTACCATCCCACACAAACGTGTAACTAGGAGGTATTTCAGCCGTGGGGAAGACCTTTTGAAATTGCTGTCCCGCCACATTGACTTCTAACTCCACCCGTTCTGGAAGTGCTTTTGGCATAGTCTCGCTTTTTAAAGCAATGTCCAACGTATAAGCCGCCTTCCGCCCAGGGACGCGGTTGCTACGATAGTTCAGGTTGAATGGCGTACCGACGACAGGAACAGTCTCCCCCAAAATTTGACTTTCAGCGGAAATAATGCAACCCGCTTTCTCGCAGGGGTCTTTGGGTGGATCATAATCTGGTGGTTCCTTATTAGGGGGTGGCCCAGAATCGCTAGGAGGACCAAACGGCCAGTTGAAATCCCATGGCGAGAAATGTTTCACAGGGATGCGCCACAGTTCCTTATTTTGGGCATCTGGATGTTGTTGCGCTAACTTTTGCAACTCCTCTGGTGTCACCTTCAAGGCAGTCAACGCTGCCTCACTGGCAGGTCCAGTGCCATCCACATCTAACACCGCCTGACCATTCTCGATTTTGACAATCTTAACCACTCGTCCATTTTCAGAGGGTACCCAAGCAGATTGAGTGCGGTCATACCAGCCTGCGGGCACAGGGTCGCCCACCGGGAAGCGCAAGAAGTTATCGACATAAACGGGCAAAGACTTGTCAAAATTGACTTCTCTAACCGTTGGAATACCGCCCGTATCTGCGGCTTGGTCCACGCCGACTTCAATAGCATAAGTATAACCCGTTCCAGGTGGTAAGGGGAACGGCATTTGAGAAGCAACTTGCCGTGACGGGTCATTGAGACTGTAACTGCCACCGGCGTTACCGACAGTAAATTCACTGGCACGAATGGCCATGTTTTCTGACACGGGTTGCACCGAACAATCCGGTAAAACCATCGTGGCCTTAGTACCTTGCGGAAACATCACCAGGGCATTTTGTTCACCAGCGACTTTCGTCACACCGCCAGATTGCTGAGTAACTGGCGTTTCTGGTGGACGTGGAATCATAGCCACATCATTGGCTTGAATATATCCTTCCCGAATACTGGTGAGGGCACGTTGAATGGTTAGATAGCTGTCCTTTTCATATTTGACCGTCAACAATTCACTATTGACTGCCATCATAAAGGTGCCATCAGCTTTGGACAACGTCTGACCAAATTCAGGTCGTCTATCCATAGTAATTTTCACACCCGCCAACGGTTGCCCCTTGGGGTCCGTCACTTTACCACGTAACACTGCGGCACGATTGGGGTCAATAGCACATTTACCCACACCCGTCTGGAGAGGATTGGCACCTGTGTAGAGGAAGGCATTATTAGCAGCCAAGGTGTTGACGACAGTGCGGTCCACAGGTGGCGGTTCCACACTCGTGGGAACGGCTAACCCCGTACATTCCAAGGCATAACTGGCCACCGGCATAGCGGCAGCGTTGCTGGTCAATTGTAAGGTTGCGGTGCGCAATCCTTCCGCCGTCGGAATACATTGCACACTCACCGTTTGCGCGGCACTACCATCAGCAATGGTGAAGGGAAAAGCAGGAGACACCACTTTGAAATCACTGGCGTTGGCACCTGTAATCGCAAAGGTACTGAGAGTCAACTCGGCACTACCACTCTCTGCAATAGTAATTGTTTGCGTGGCAGTCCCCCCCATCGCATTGCTACCAAAGTTCAGCGTGGTGTTGACGGCTGGCGTAGGTAGATAATCTGCCATGGTCGTGGGCGTCACTACTGGAGGAGTTACCGTCGGAGGAGTCACCGTCGGCACCACCACCGGTGGAGGTGTCCAATAAACCATGGGTACCCCGGTACACTCTACGGTGTAATTAATTTCTGGCCATAAAGGATCGTTACTACTCAGTTGTAACTGGGCCGTGCGTAAACCCGTATCAGAAGGACGACATTGAATTTTTATCTGTTTCGTGAACGAGCCATCTTCTGCGGTAAAAGGAAATTTGGGTGACAGCACTTTAAAGTCATCCGCAAAATCCGTTTTAACTCCAATTAAATCCACTGTCAAAGGAGCATTACCAACTTCCTTGACGCGAAGAATCATGGTATGGGCAGTATTCACCACCCGTTTATAAAATTGCAAGGTGCTATTAGGCGGTGGAGTGGAAGAAAACCCAGGGGTTCCTGTACTTCCCTCTTTGCCAGTACATTTCAAGGCATAACTGACTTCTGAATGCGAAGGGTCATTGCTGCTCAGTTCCAAAGTAGCCGCATGAGGGCCACTCGTAGCCGGAGTACATTGCAATTCTACCGTTTGTTCCTCATCGCCATTGACAATGGTTAGCGGAAACGTTGGGGAGAGAACATTGAAGTTCTCGGCTTGGTCCCCGGTGAGGCCGACTAATTCCACATTCAAGTCAGCTTCCCCAGTTTCTGTCAACGTCAACTTTTGAGTGACCGCTTGGCCCACCGCCGCAGTACCAAAATCAATAGTGCTGTTGGGTGCTGGGAGGGAAGAAAAGCCTGCCGTAAGTTCAGACGGCGTGGTGACGGAACGATATTCCAATTGGGTCGGACTACGATTGCCTTCTTTATCTTCGGCTATCACCACCACATAATAAGTCGTACCCGTTTCTAGTCGCTTTAACTCCACTTTAGTTTTGCCCGTGATGGTATCATAGAGTGTGTCTTTATCAGGGGTAAAGTCAGACTCTTGGGCCAGGTAAACCTGATAAACCATTTTAGCCGCAGACGTGGTAGCGGATTTAGCAGGAGACCATTCTACTTCCACAGTGGTCGGACTGGTCGCTTCCAGGCGCGTGATACCAGTGAAAGTCAAGACCTCTATAGTAATCTCAAGCGGTTCCGCGTTGGAAACGAGGGTACCATCAGCGAGGCGGTAACCAAAGAAAATTTTGAGATTTCCAGGAAGGATAAAAGTGCCGCTGTATAATGGAATCGACAAAATGTCCTTGAGGGTTTCTTGTTGAATTGAAACCAAACCAGCAAAATCTTTATCCCATGGCAAGATGCTCATTCCTTCAGCCAGCATGAAATAAAGTTCGTCCTGGGAAGCCGGTAAGGTGGTAGCCGCATAGACAAAAATCTCGGCGGTTTGACCTTGATGAGTTGGGTCAATGGTAATTTCAGCAGAGACCTCGGCTTTATCGACGAGATTGATAACGGCAGTAGATTCATAGTCGCCACCGTCAATGGAAACACCACCCGCACACAGTGCTTTGGTGTCAATAGTTTCTCCAGTAATATTGACCACGTTACACGGTCCCAAAGCGGGTAACTCGCTGGCGGCCAGTAAGGGTGGTGGTAGCAAGGCGAAGCACCAGAGAATGAAAACAGTGGTACTTAAAAAGCGAGTGAACAAGGTACTCGACGGCAAATCAAAATTTGTCGATAAATTGACAAACCATGTAAACCACTTGCCCAGTGGTGGGTCAAGGGCGGTTAAATATCCTCTTTTAAGAAGAGGAGTTTCTCTGGTGAGAGAGTTTGACATACTAAATGCTCCTTGGTTAACAAATAAAGTGATAAGATGATTTGCAAAAATCTACTTCAAAAAATGTCTTAAAAAACTCACCTTTAACACCACCACCCCCAACCCCTCCTTGGTAAGGAGGGGAGTACGCACTACCGGCACCGCCAGGATACCCCCCTCCTTACCAAGGAGGGGCTGGGGGTGGTGCGTAAGGTGAGTTAAAACAATTTCAATCGTGTGGGGTGAATATTTCACCTCAGCGTTTTTAAGTCTCCACTAATTTCCTGATAAAATCAGGGGTTAGTGGCTAAATCAATACAGTTACTATTACTTTTGGTGATAGTTTCTGATTTGGATAAAAAACTGTTTTTGGCAGTTTCTACTTTCTATAGGCAACCTAGAAAGTCGTTTTGTTAGGGTGGTAAGATTAACATTTTTTAACTACTGCGGTTGGCGATAGTTTTGATTTGGTGCGTGGGACGCACCCCACATCCTGGCTTGGAGTTCCAGACTGTTCTTTATACCCCTTCATAGGTGATTTTGTCATGGGTGATACAAGTTAAAATTTTTTAATTAGTTGGCGTGTTTTGTCTTACTCATTGATTTTACGTATTTTTATTCGTAATCGCCGATGGTCATAGATGGCAGTGATGACATCGATTAACTCAGGATTCCACTCCAATTTGGAGCATACTCTTCTGAGTAAGATGCGTCAATCAGGTATTTAGATTGAAACGGGTGCTAAGGTTTCCTAAACCTGGGAGGTTTAGGAAACCGAGCCAGGTAGGGTGCGTTAGGCGCTTCTGTTTGCGCCGTAACGCACCTTTTGGTATCCCGAAATGGTGCGGTTGCGCTATCGCTAACGCACCCTACGCTCGCTCGATAGGGAAAATACCATACCCATTACCTCTGTAACACCATCAAAGATGCCGTCGTCAAATTTCTAGGTAAAATAGGTACATTTGTTCTACAGGAGTGTTAATTGGTTGACCGCCCGCAGTTGTAGAGACAGTAAATAAGTGTATCAGGAGGATTAAGCCGATAATGCTTACAATCAGAGTCTGGTTGAAATGGCTGGGTACGAGGGTTGGAATCGAAGGTATTATGGGTCGAGGTCGAAGGATACGAGGGTTGTCGCGATGCCCGCCAAGCCTACTTCAATAAGTAAGTTGGAGTCCAAATCTTTAGATTTGGATAATGATACGGAGTTTCCCAAAGTCTTAGGATTTGAACTCCAACGCCATCTCTAGCCCGGCGTTTCATTGGTTTTATTGATTCCGCCAAGTTGTTAAGTACTGAAGCAGAAATTCTGCGGTATTTTCCCTCACCCCCGACCCCTCTCCCAGAGGGCGAGGGGCGAAAGAAAATAGGAGAAAATTTCTGCTTCAGTACTTATGCTAGACTAATTACTATACTCAACTTAATTTGGAGGGGCTACCCGAAATGATAACAAGATTAGAAGATATACCAAAACCAACCATTATTAATCCACCTAAGATGTTTACCAAACCCTCGACGTTGGAAGGGGTTCGTAAAGACAACGAGTGGATGAAACAACATTATCAAGAATACCAGGGACAATGGATTGCATTGCATGATGGTGAATTGCTAGGTACCAACAAAGACGGTTTGGAATTGTACAAAGCAATCGAGGCCGCAGGACAACTGCCGATTGCTTTATTTGTTAGTCTGGCTTAAGGGGCCTGGTGATGCAAAATCTTTGTCTGTGTCATCAACCGAAAGTCCTCTGGAGTACCGGCGGCGCTTATTTGCGGTTCTTAGAGGACTTCGGCCCGCATAAGATAATTACTGGTGTGGAATGCGAATTTGCGGCGATTCCATCGAAACAGGTAGCCCTCTTAGATACAGGTGCAGAACTGTCGGTGGTCAGTCACACGATTTATCAGTGGTTTTTCTACAAGAACCTTGCTGCACTCGGTTCTCCTGTTGACCAAGTGAGTCTTCATACCAGATTGGGGACCTTTGCAGGGAACCTCTATCGCGTGGGAATCACGTTAACCGCCCATTGGGGACAACCTTTGACCGTAGAAGGTACGTTTCTGTTTGGTGAAGAATGGACGGGGCCTACGGTGTTAGGTTTTCACGGTTGTTTAGAACGACTCCGGTTTGCCATGGACCCTAATTATGAACGGGTGGGGGGCATTTATTTTGCGGCGGCGGATTAGAGAGTGGACAACCTGTTTTCCTACTGGGCGACACGGGCTACCTGACACCACGGTCAATCCGTGACAGACCCAGCACGCACGTCCAGTCCTGCCGGGTATCAAGGTCAAACTTGATAAAATCTTGACCTTCGCCTATCCTCTCAGCTATCAACAAACCCAATTCCTACTTCACGGGCATCTCATCAGGCTTAAAAACATTTCATACCTCTTGAGTTTGGTAAGGTCAAGAGGATTTCAAAAACCATCTTAACTACTCCTTTGATTAGGGAAGGTCTTCGACCCAAAGTAACCGACTCGCATACGGGCTGGTTTGGAGTGCCTCGTAAAATTTTAGGTCGGCAGTGACCATTTGCCCGTCTATGGCGATGGCTAAACTGAGATAAAGACAGTCGTAGAGACTGCGGTAGGTTTCGTTGGCAAGGTCAAAGGCTTTTGAGAACAGTGGTTCGTCTGGGTGCCACGTTAACGAGAGTTGCCGAATTTTATTCATCACGAACTCACTCTCGGCTAAACCCAACTCTCCGCGTCGCCGTCTTTTGCACACAAAATTGCCAACTTCCAGTAGAAAAAGGTTTGGCACCTGTAGGCAACACTCAGGGGTCCACAAGCGTAGGGCGGCCTCTCGGTAAAGTTCTGGCACAAACCACTTTACTGCCACACTGGCATCCACCACGTAATTTTTCATTCGCCACGTCCCTCCCGAATTAACTCTACACTGTCACTGAAGGTGCGCCCGGAACGTCTGAGTTCTTCAGAAAATTCGTTAATACTGTTCCAGATGTCTTCTCTTTTGACCATGGGTTTCTCTTCTACAGGAAGAACAATCACCTCGACCTGTTGATACGGAAACGGTTTGGGTAACTGGATAGTAATATTTCCAGAATTAACTTCATGTATTTGACGTAAGGCTTCCATGATGGAAAGTTCTCCTAAATTGATGGTTAAGGGGTTGATTCAAGATGACACCATTCTTGATGGAATTTTGAGATTAATACTTTTAATTGATAAGTTATCTTCGTCAAGACCTTTATACCTCTTTAGTTTGGTAAGGTCAAGATGGTTTCAAAAAAATTTTAACTATTCTTTTGATTGTGGAATGTCTTCGACCCAAAGTAACCGATTAGCATAAGGACCCGTTTTGAGAGATTCATAAAATTTTAGGTCGGCAGTGACCATTTGCCCGTCTATCGCGATGGCTAAACTGAGATAGAGACAGTCGTAGAGACTGCGGTAAGTTTCGTTGGCGATTTGAAAGGCTTTGGGAAACCATGGTGCATCTTTATGCCATTTTAGCGCAGAACCATTTTGCACCTTTTCTATCATCAATTTCATCACTGTTTCAGTGACTTCTTGACGTCGCCATTTCTTGCAAACCACGTTGCCAAATTCCAATAAGAAAAACTCTGGAACATGCAATTCATTATCGGACTGACGCAATCGTAACGCCGCCGTCTGATGGATTTCTGGGACGAACCATTTTACTGCCACATTGGTATCAACTACATAAAGAGTTTTCACCAGCCACGGTCCTCTCTAATCAATTCGGCACTGTCACTAAAAGTTCGACCAGAACGTTCCAATTCTTCACGAATTTGGTCAACACTATTCCAAAAGTCGTCATGGTTGGTGACGGGCTTATCTGCCACAGGTAACACAATCACTTCGACCTGTTTAGCAAACTGGTTTGGCAAGTGAACAGTAATACTATTTGAGTGTACTTCATGTATTTCACGTAAGGCTTCCATGATGGAAAGTTCTCCTAAATTGATGGTTTGCAGGGTTGAGTCAAGATGATACCATGCTTGATGGAATTTTGAGATTAATACTTTTAATTGATAAGTTATCTTCGTCAAGACCTTTATACCTCTTCAATTTGGTAATGTCAAGAGGGCTTGCAAAGAATTTTGTTGAATAACCAAAAACCATTTGCTATGATGATAGCATCATCATCTCAAGTAAAATTTTCAGATAAACTTTAGGGTAGTGATGCAATGTGGGTGGCAACCAAGGACTGCCAGTCCTGATAAAGTTATCACCGACATTGCTTCACTACCAATAAAGAATTGGGGTTTAAATTGTCTATTGAGAGTTCTCATATCATTCATAATCATAACATTGCTAATCATGTTCACCACTCAATAAAGGCACCCGGTCCCTGCACTTCAACGGTTGAACAGGAAAAGACTCGTTTATTACTGGAGGAGAAAAATAAAAAGAATGCCTATTTGAAAGAACTGATTGAATGGTTGAAGCAGAAGGTTTAGGGTGTCCATGAGTCTTTGGAGTCATGGGTGTTCAAAAGAATTTCTACGACACTCTTACAATCTCTCAAATGGTTGAAGAGTTAACCCTGCTTGATTTAAAATACTCTGCAACGTTCCTATTCCGATTTCACGATGAGCGGGTACAGCAGTACGTGTGCCTTGAGCAGTCACCTTAATAAACTTGACATGACTACCTTTTTGACTCACCTCCGAAAAGTCGGCAGTTCTCAATTTACGTCTCACTTCACGGTAAGGTAAAGGCTTAAGCCGCATGAATAGCCACCTCTAACGTTTTCACCGGTGGTACTATCGTGGCACAAGGTGGCTCAAAATGTAACTCTAAGGCTTCGTTTAAATTGGCCAACGCCTCTGCTTCAGTTTCTCCTTGACTGGCAATATCTATCTCCAGACATTGTGCGATGAACCAGGGTGGTTCTTGCCAGACTCTTGCAGTAAATTTCATAGGTAATTACCTCTTGATTAGTTCTCGTGTTTGAGATTGTAAGTCCATAGCCGCTAACATTTATTCTGGGATGTCTTCGACCCAAAGTAACCGGTTGGCATAAGGACCTGTTTTGAGAGATTCATAAAATTTCAGGTCGGCAGTGACCATTTGGGTAGTCCCTCCAAGCTAATGGAGGTATTAAAATTCAATGGATGTTCCAAGGTCAAAGTTTCCTAAGCCTGGAAGGCTTAGGAAACTTAGGTTGACCCAAGATTTCCTAAGTTTCAACGGCTTAAGAAACTTAGAACCGGTGAAATTTAGGCACCTTAGCTCCTTGATTTTAATACCTCCATTAGTTGGTAGGGACTACCTACTTCTGTAACACTACCGGAATAGCAGTCATTCGCCAATCACTGCCAACGGCTCGAAGGTCAACAATATCCATTTGAATTTTCTCGCTAAGGAATTGTAGATCGGGTAAGTAAAACAAAGGTCGGGCTTGATTGCCCAATAAGATAGGTGCCAAATAAATCACCATCTCATCAATCAAACCGGCGCGTAACATCGCACCAGCTAAAGTGGCCCCAGTTTCCAGCAATAATTCATTGACTTCATAATCCTTGGCTAATTTTTGACACATCAACGGTAAATCAATTTGGCCCTCACGATTGGGGAGATAAATCACATGTGCTCCCGCTTTTTTCAGCCATTCTGTTACACTGCTGGTATGAGAAGCCGTGAAAATAACCGTTGGCCCAGGTTGACTTAATAACCGTGCATCTGGTGGCATACTTAAATGTGCATCCGCGACCACCCGTAATGGTTGTTTAATACTCACCGGTGGTTTTGGTAAATAATTCGGTAGATCTTCCTCGCGCACATTGAGTAGTGGATTATCAGCCAACACGGTACCGGCACCAGTCATAATCGCTGAACTTCGTGCCCGCAATGCTTGCACATCCATTCTGGCATCTTTGGAAGTAATCCAACGACTTTCCCCAGAAGCCATGGCAGTACGTCCATCTAAACTCATGGCCATTTTACAGCGAATGTAGGGACGACCATGGCGCATTCGCATGAAAAAGCCGCGATTCAGTTGTTCCGCTTCATGACTTAAAATACCAGTATCAACAATAATTCCCGTTTTTAATAGTCGTTCTACACTTTGTCCAGACACCAGCGGATTGGGATCCGTGACGGGGATCACTACGCGGGTAATACCCGCCTTAATCAAGGCCTCGACGCAAGGAGGAGTGCGCCCTTGATGACAACAGGGCTCCAAGGTGACATAACAAGTGGCACCCGCCGCTTGGTCTTTGGCCATTCGTAACGCATAAATTTCCGCATGAGGTTCCCCGGCGACTTGATGCCAACCTTCGCCTACGATTTCACCGTCACGAACAATTACACAGCCTACCCGTGGATTGGGTTGGGTGGTCCATAACCCGCGCTCGGCTAGTCGCAAAGCGTGAGCCATATAATATTGGTCCACTTGTGAAGTCATCTTAACCATAGACGGGGAAGCGTTTACACAAGGCTAATACTTGCTGTTTCACCTGGGTTTGCACGGCCAAATTATTGAGGTCATCTAACACTTCGCAAATCCACTGCGCTATTTGTTTAGCCTCGGTCGTGCCTAAACCACGAGTCGTCATGGCCGGGGTCCCGATGCGCAAACCACTGGTAACAAAAGGTGAACGTGGGTCATTGGGGACCGCGTTTTTATTTACCGTGATATTCGCTTGCCCTAAGGCGGCATCCGCGTCTTTGCCGGTGATATTTTTATCAATCAGGTCGACTAGAAATAAGTGGTTGTCGGTGCCGCCAGAAACAATCTTATAGCCTCGTTGCATCATGGTGGCCGCCATGGTTTTAGCATTGACGACGACTTGTTGTTGATAGGCACGAAATTCTGGTTGTAACGCTTCTTTGAAGGCCACGGCTTTGGCCGCAATAACGTGCATTAGTGGTCCCCCTTGAGTGCCAGGGAAGACTAGAGAGTTCAGTTTTTTCTCAATCTCTGGATTCGCTTTGGCTAAAATTAAACCGCCGCGGGGACCGCGTAAAGTTTTATGAGTAGTGGTGGTGGTCACGTCGGCGAGGTCAATGGGGCTGGGATATAAACCGGTGGCGACTAAGCCGGCGACATGTGCCATATCTACCATCAAATAAGCACCTACTTGGTCGGCAATTTCACGCATTTTTTGCCAATCTACGATACGAGAATAGGCACTGAATCCCGCCACCACCATTTTGGGTTTATGTTCTAGTGCTAAGGCTTCGACTTGAGCATAGTCGATTTCCCCAGTGTCTGGATTCAATCCATATTGCACCGAATGGTACAATTTGCCAGAAAAATTAACTTTGGCGCCATGCGTTAAATGTCCGCCGTGCGCTAAACTCATGCCTAATACGGTGTCATGCGGTTCTAACAGTGCCATGTACACTGCGGCATTGGCTTGCGAGCCGGAATGAGGTTGTACATTGGCGTAAGCGGCACCAAAGAGTTGTTTGGCACGGTCGATGGCTAATTGTTCGGCAATATCCACAAATTCGCACCCACCGTAATAACGTTTGCCGGGATAGCCTTCGGCATATTTATTGGTGAGCACGGAGCCTTGGGCTTGGAGGACTCGTGGACTGGTATAATTTTCGGAGGCGATTAATTCTAAATGCTCCTCTTGCCGTTGTTGTTCATTTTGCAGTGCTTGCCATAATTCGGCATCAAAATCTGCAATGTTGAGTTGTTTTGAGTACATGAAGTTCCTTAGTTACTTGATTAAATGACCAAAAATTGGAACCAGAGTTGACAATTTGTTAAAAGTTGCCAACTCTGAACCGGGGTTAAAACAGAAAGATTTGACAACTGGTTAAAAGTTGTCAACTCTGACATCAACTCTGACATTTAAATCTTTAGCGGTTACTATGCCTTAATTTTATTCAATTGTCAACTCTCAATTGTTATAGTAAAATTCGGTGAAATTGAAACGCCGGCGTCTCATTGTGATCCACTTCCCTGTCGAGAAGTAGGGGGCGCGGGGCGCACCCGACCAATCGGTAGAATCAATACTTATAAGAAATCGCGCCATAAATCCAATAGGCGTTCAGCAGAAAGTAAGAGAGAGGAAAAATGACTTCTCCATAGCGATTAATTTGTTTCATCAATTCTTCTTTGGTTTTGTTGAGTTGGGCCGCATTGACCACGTAGGCATAGCTGACTGTGATAATGACCATAATGCCAATAAAGAGAAAGGTGACCGCTTGCAATTTGTCCACTAAAGTTAAAGTTGCGGTTGGTGGTAACATTGAATCGACGACATATTTATTACCAACCGCCGAAAAAATTGCCGCGGTGGCTAAACTTAATCTGGCGGAGGTGTTATCCAGCGGGACAAAAAACGCTATACTAGATAAAATGAAAGCTACATATAATGCGGTGAACATGTTGAAAAATAATCTAGTCCCTTTGCGTTCCAAAATAATATTTACCGTCAACCGACCATAAGTACTTTCACCGTCTTCCAAGTCCGGATCGCCGTAGGTGGTGTTATAACTCACCGGCCCCCCCTGGAGGTTAAAACCAATAATATTCCAGTCTGGTAATTGAACATTGGAATCAATTCTACTGTTAGGTTTATCGACCATATATCTCAAGCCGGCATAATCTAGTTTAGAATCTTCCATGATAACTTTTAGTGTTTGGCGATCAAATGGAAAATTGGCGATGTCCCAATTATGTGCGATTTTTCCAGTAAACTTGACCTGGGCCCATTTCACGTTGTGGTCTTTTAGATCTACCGCAGTTTTTTCTCTGAGATAGGAGTGTGCATTGACGATTTCTGTGGTTTCCTCTGGTTTATAATCGTCATAATGGTGAATGAACCAACTCCAAAAGGTAATATTAAAGGACTGATTGCGTAAGTCAAAACCATAGAGCGCAGTGACAAACACCCCTGCCTTGGGTTGCCAGGGGGAGGATTCTGCGGCCGCCGGCGCCGCTTCAGTTTGGACCGTAGTCGCTGACGTGGGGGTGGGAGCAGTCTCTTGAACTTTATTCTCTGGCGATGCGGCAGATTTAGCCGCCGCTACGGTTGGTGCTGGAGTTGGCTCTGGTAAGGTGTTCTGAAGTTGTGACCGCTTAGTTTTATTAGTTCCAGCAGGGACGGATTTTTTGGTTTTCAGTTGGTTCTTACTCAGTTTTTTGTTCTTGGAATTGGCTTTAGTAGCCCGTTTAACTTTCAGCGGTACTGATTTAGAGTGATGACTGGTCGACGAAGTGGTCAAAGTATTTGATTGGTTGATATTTTCAACGGTAGTATTTTGAGCGTATGCTAATGGGAATGAAATAGATTTGGTAACGACACTCGTCACCAAAATTACCAATAAGACCGATTTGAGCAAGGTAAAATTTATCATCTGGATAAATCTCAAAGTAACGTATTGAATTTAAAAAAATTATGGTGTCGATAACGGATGATAGCTCTCTCGTTGGCGAGAACAAAAGTTGACAATTTTTTAAAATTGTGGTCAACTCTCAATCACTCACGTTATAGGAGCACCACTCACGTTATAGGAGCAAATCAATCATGAGCTTGTTAATGGATGCTTTAAAACAGGCCGAAGTGGCTAAAAAAAATTATTCGGTAACTATGGACTCACCGGTGACTGCGGTCCCCACACGGTCATCACGCGCGGAATGGGAGGATAAATTATTGTTCAAAGATAGTTACACCAATGACAGTGATAGTCAATGGTCCTCAGTTAATTTGACTGGGGAAGTAACGAGTGAGTCTATAAGTACATTTACTACTTTAACCGCCAATGACCATGCCGAAACTGAAGATTTAGTGACGGCGGATAACACGGCGGATACTGCTAATACTGCTAATACTTCCACTCCAATGGAACGTGATTTTTTTGCCGAATTGGCAGCACTAGAGGCTTCGTCGCCCATATTCCAGCCTTTGTTAGAGGTTCCAACTCCAGCGACACCAATTGATTTAGATAGTCAATTATTACCAGAATTTAAAAAATACTTGGAAGAAACCGATAAAGAGGACGTGACCATACCGCCGCCCCTGGTTCCAAAGTCTCAGGCTCAAATGACTTCCTGGCTAAATCAATCCACTGCGGACCGAGAATTGACGCTAACTACTCAGACTACGACCGACGATAAACCACCGGTTGAATCGACTGAAAATACTGAACATACTGAAATAGTTAACTTGATGGAGTCGTCGAAATCGGTGAAATCGACGGAGTCGGTAAAATCGAGGGAAACCGGTGAAATCAATCCCGCTAAAGTGAAAAAAGGTTTTTATCTACGTGAATGGCAAAAAGAATCGGCCGCGCCGGCAATAACGACCACGGTTGACGCTGAGGAAGATAATCCGTTTTTGGGACCTTCGCCCCTAGAATTAGGGTTTACCGTGAATCCAGCAACCCATAACGCTTACACTCCTCCAGTTCAACGGCCTGAATCTTCAGAACCGGTTTCGCAAACAACTCCGGAGACCGCACAGCGTGTATTAGCCGCCAGTGCCACGGCCCCACCGGTGCGATTAAAAATTTTATTAGGACTGTTAGGTTTTATCCTCGTGGGTTTTGGTGCTGGCGGATACTATTATTATACCTTGAGTAGTCAAAGTGGAGTGCTAGTTAATCCGTCAAATTTATCGCGGCGACCTCTGGCGGCGGTTTCTTCACCACTTGCCAAGCCCCCACTACCAGTGAAAGATACCCATCACACTAAGCCGTCGGTGGAAAGGGTTAACACCGTGACCGAGAAACCCATTGCGCCAGTCACCGCGTCGCTATCTCCCGCGCCAATCGCTCCTGCAACCGCTCAATCTCAACCGGGATTATTGACGGCGGATCCTAGCCAAACTTTTGCTACAGCCAAGTTTCTGGCGGGTAAACAAGCAGCACCACAGGACCTGTTGACTACCACGCCGGGCAATAAAACGGAGGCGATGGCTACCGAAAAATCGGTGGCAACGACTACTATTTACCAAACTATGGTGCCAGTTTCAGGCCAAGCGGCGGCGGCTGATGAAAAATCTTCAGTTTCAGCAACGGTCAATCTCCCTGCTTCAGCAAAACCGGTGACGGGCAAACCATCCACCAAAAAATCAGCCCCTAGCAAAGCCAAATTATCTAATCCTCCGCTGGCTCAATCGTCAACCGATTCTTCAGTCGCTTCACTTTCTCCAAATTCGGTTAGTCCCACTCTCTCTACTATCGATAATTCATCCGCTATTCAATTGAAAAAGGTCTTAGTCAAACCATTGAATGTTGATATAACAGAGGGCTATTCCGCTTTCCAACGGGGAGATATTTCAACGGCGACTAAATTTTATACCAAAGCCTTGCAACAAGACTCTAATAACCGTGATGCGTTGCTAGGATTGGCTGCGATTGCGGTGCAACGTCACCAACAGACACAGGCTCAAAAATACTATCAGCGCGTGTTAACACTCTATCCACAAGATACTTATGCTCAAGTGGGATTAATGACGACGTTGAACCAGGTTTCTCCAGAAACGGAAAGTCAACTCAAATTACTGTTAGAAAAATCTCCTCAAGCGGCTTATCTGCATTTTAATTTGGGAAATTGGTACGCCAATCAAGGCCGTTGGAATCAAGCACAATCAGCCTATTTTAATGCCTATCGTTATGATAATACTAAAGCCGATTATGTTTACAATTTAGCGATTAGTTTAGACCAATTGAATCAATTTGCGGCAGCATTAAGTTATTACCAAATGGGAGTACAAATGGCGCCTTATCAATCGGTCAGTTTCAACGTACCCACAGTGCAACGTCGGATCCAAACTTTACTCAATCATGCCAAAACCAGTGCTTTGAGTGAATTATCGAAATCAAAGGATTGAAATATACTCATTTGAGTTATATTTAATTTCCCCTTTCTTTTATAGATAGAACTGACACAATAAAAATTTTTTAGAAATTTTTAGAAATATATTGACTTATGAATAAGAGTTGATACATAATTAAAGACCATTATTTAGAACTTAAAATAAACCATGTCGCCATGGAGAACGTAGCCAAAAGTATTAAATTCACTTGGAACAAATAAATTTTCACAAAAATACAAAAATTAACTTTGTTCTCTGGGATTGGTACTTTGCTAAATGATAGTTTAAAATTGACCGAGATGGGTGTGGTAACATCTGAATTGAGCGAATTTTAGTTACAAAGTAACCCCAAGCGCAAGCGAGGGGATAATGGGTTGATCGTTCCCATGTTTTGAACTGGATTAGGTATTTGCCTATCTATAGACTTAAAACAAAATGGCGATCTAAAATTAGTGTCAAGTTATTGGGATAGGCATAACTTCATTAATTTATTTTTGGGGAAGCGCAGAATTCAAATTTCTGCCAGTAAATGTAAATAATTGACTTAACACAAACCACACTAAACCTTACCTCTTTTGCTGAGGATAGGTAAGTACACAAGTAATAACAAAGAGGGTAGAGAATGCAAATGCGTAATATCAAAAAGTCTGTAAGTCTAGTTGCTATGATTGGCTCTTTAGTGGTGATGCCACAAATGGCTAATGCTTATTATAATTACATGGATATGGGCGGCCAGGGCATGGGCATGGGCGGTCAGGGCATGGGCATGGGCGGTCAGGGCATGGGCATGGGCGGTCAGGGCATGGGCGGTCAGGGCATGGGTATGGGCGGTTACGGCATGTATCCAATGTACGGTAACATGGGCGGTCAGAGCATGGGTATGGGCGGTTACGGCATGTATCCAATGTACGGTAACATGGGCGGCCAGAGCATGGGTATGGGCGGTTACGGCATGTATCCGATGTACGGCAACATGGGCGGTATGGGCATGGGCGGCCAGGGCATGGGCGGTATGGGCATGGGCGGCCAGGGCATGGGCGGCCAGGGCATGGGCGGTTACGGCATGTATCCAATGTATGGCAACATGAGCGGTATGCGCATGGGCGGCATGGGCATGGGCGGCCAGTATCCAATGTATGGCGGTATGGGTGGCATGGGCATGGGCGGC
>DZAL01000094.1 GCA_022729575.1 Thiomargarita sp. | reverse complement strand
TCAGAGTATGCTTGCAACATGTTTATGACATGCAATTGAAACATGTACACAAGTGCGTTACGGAATTAATGCCATTGTTGTTTTATAGTAATATTCACCCACTGTTGTACTTTTCGCTAACGCTTACTCCAACCTACCAAATGGCCAAAGAACTTGGAATCACATAGTTGGAGTTCGCTAACGCTCACTCCAACCTACGAAATTTACTTACGTCGTATGGCATTGGAGAAGAAATCCGTCACGTTTGACCAAATCGTTTTACACATCATGCCGTTGTTAAAAAATGGAACCACTCCTGAAAATCAAACGATTTTGACGGTGTTAGAAGATATTGGTATTCGGATTGGGCAAAATAGTTGGAAGTTGAAGCAATGGGGGCAGGGGGAGATGGAGGTTTGAGTTGAACGGTACGGTAATGATATGGTGTTTTCTTTCAGGTTGAAATGGGTAAGCGAGTACCACGAATTTAGAAATAAACGAATGTCAGGAGTTAATTCGTTTATTTCTAAATTCGTTATACTATGTACGATGTTCTTCATTATTTTGAAATCTATGAAAGCCTGCCGAGAGAACTCACACTCTCGACAGGAACGCTCGTTAGGTGTTCTTGGAGTAAGATTTCTTGAGTTTGAGTTGGTTTAGGTATTCCTCAATTTTCTCTGGGTCAAATTGGTCGAAGACTTCTTGGGGTTTCAAGCCCATTAACCGTTCTTGTGGTTTCAAACCTTTTAATCGTTCTTGTGGCGCAAACTGGCTGAGGACTTCTTGTGGCGCATATTGGCCGAGGACTTCTTGCGGTTTCAAGCCCTTTAACCGTTCAGCCACCGGGAGACGGGCTAAATGGGCTTCTAACCATTGGCTGCCAAGCTCCATTACCTTTTCAGGGGTCAGTGATTGTTTCATAAATTCTTCTCCTGTTTGTGAAAACCAACATTGGTGTAAACCTGTGAGGAGATGTTCTAATTTGTCTTTCAAGAACGCTACGCAGGAACTGGTTAACGTGGCAAAGGCTTTTCGTTTCTCGCGTAAGCGACTGGCAAAGCATTTGAAAAACGCATTGTGGGGTTCATCGGCTAACTGGTTTAAGGACAATAAGATAATTCGTCCGAAAATCCGGTCATCTGTGCGATACACGCCATGATACGCCGTCTCCACATAACCCCATTCGGTCAACGTGTCCGCCTTCGGGGTCTTGGCACTGACCAAAAAAGTCTGTACCTCCGTAGCAGTTAAGTGTTTGGCACGTTTGTAAAAGGTGTCATAGCCTAAAGTTTGTAGCCAGGCATCTTCATTGACCGATTCGGTATACTTAAATTCTATCAAAATGTGACTAGCTTGGCTATCTCTAATGCCATCGGGCAGTCGTGCCAGTTGTTCTTGGGTCCAGGTAGAAGAGTCTCGCCGGAGTAAGAGAATATCGGCTTCGGGCGGATCACTCATCACCGGCACGTCGGTATAGACCGTAATGCCAACAGGCGAGAGGAGTTGTTCGAGGACACTACCAAGGAGGCGGTGCCATAACGTTTTGTGGGTGGTTGGGTTGGGTTCTGGGTTCATAACTGGTTAAGACCTGGATGATTCTTTTCTAGCCCGTGGGGACGAGAATAAGTTTAGTTCCTTTATAGTTTAGTCAGTTATTGTTAGGTAGTCAAGCAGTGAAGGGTAAGGACTTCGTAGCTTTTGGAATGTTACGAAAGAAATAATTACCGTGAATTGGCGGCTTTAACTTGGTTTATCGCGGTTCACGGATACTTTCGAAGTGGGAATTTCTGGCGGGTGATAAAATAAGGTTGCTTAGTTTGCTTAACTAGAAAGTGGTAGGATGATAAAATAATCTATTGCATGAAGGTGGTTTTTTTAGTGCCAGAATGATGTAATTTGGTATAATGCTTGCTTAATTTTTTCAGAGTATGCTTGCAACATGTTTATGACATGCAATTGAAACATGTACACAAGTGTGTTACAGAACTAATGCCATTGTTGTTTTACTTTGGCATTATCTAACATTTGGGTATTTCATAACGAAGTTTTGAGGAGAAATACAAAATGAACTCATGGATACAGACAACCTCTGCTAAACTTACCATCTTAAAAAAATGGTTATGTACATTATGTGGCTTTGAAACGGAAAAAATCAAAGTTGATATGGAAATTATGAAATCGCAACTGGAAGCGGAAAATCAAACATTAAAAAGCCATCTTCAAGCACTTCAAACATTGGAAGAATTAAGGCGCAAACTTCAAGAGTCTGGTGTCACTGATGAGAAAATTGCCAGTTCACTAAAAACTCTTTCAAAAGAAACCCTCCCAGGTAAATATTTTGCTGACATTCGTGCTGCTGAATGGATAGAAATGAAGAGCGGAAAATGGGCTAGTGAAGCAGTGCTTTATTTAAATGAAAATCACTCTGACATGGTTAGTACAGCCACTAAAGAAGATTTAACTCAAGATATTTTAAATTATCTTAGTTGGATTATTCGTAGTTTACGCCAGGGTGACTATCAACAATTGGATATTGTTCCATCTATATCCTATCCATTTCCTTATCAACGGGCCCTTCAGTTTATTTTAGATAAGGAAGATACAGACGGTTTGTCTTCCATACAAGCTGTTAAAGATTTGAAAGAGTGTTTCGTAGAACTCCTTGACCGTCTCGGGAAGAAAAGAGGAAAAAAGGAAAATTAGCTAACTCACTTTAGAACAGGTGTTGAAAGTTTTTGGAATGAGACCTACGATATTTTGAAAACTTCGTAGGTCTTAGGAACTAAAGATGAGTTAACTAAAAAATTGACGCAGTTTTTCAACAAGAGTAAGAATCTCTTTTTGTTGCTTCTTATCAAGTTTGTTGAAGTGGGCATCATTTTTTATTAATTCTTCAAGTTCACTCAAGATATTTCTAGCTTGTTCTCTGTATAGCGGCATAATAATCACCTCCTTTGTTAAGTTTTCACCATATTTCATTTAACGATTGTTTGAAGGCACAGGTTCGGTAATTTGTCCACGTACCTCCACCACACTCACCCTCTCCATATCCGCCCACACCAACCCCATCCAAAAACTCACCACCATCATCACTAAAATCATAATCTGCTTCATAACTCACTCCTTGGTCACTTGTTTCACAAACCACACCAAATCAGAATCCTGGCGAAGTGAAGGCAACGTGAAGGCAACCACTCCGAGGGCACAAACTCAAGATTTTCAAAACTTTTGTTCACCGTCTGCATGGCTTGCCAGAAAAACCGACATTTCTCCAGATTCTGTAAAATAGAGGCCGCCACCAAGCCGTTCCGGGCCGCCACCCAATTCCAAGAATCTTCGGTGACTACCGTTTCCACCAATTGCAAATAATCCATTGCTAATAACCAATGTCGTATCTCTTCACTCTCAGCACGACGGCTACGTTCGCAACAATTAAATTTGGTGGCAACGATACATTGTTGAATTTTGTACTGCTGTACGGTTAAACTACTGTCTTCATGGTAAGTCAGCACCTTTAACGCGGCTTGATACCAGGCTAAGGCGGACTCAACCTGTTTCATGACTTCATGTTCTTTAAGATAAAAAGCACGGTCATAGTAAATATGCCCTAATAACCAACTGACACGGCAGGCAATCAACTCGTGAGAATCCAGGGCCTGGTGATTTCGCAGTAATGGTTCTAATATATTGATATATTGAGCAAATTCTTTTTTTGGATAACGTTCTTTCCAAGCGTTATATAGTTCAAATAATTGCTCTATGTAAGCCGGAAAAGGAGATTTAACGACTTCTTGATGTAACAGTTTGATAAGTTTATTAGAAGTCTCATTACCCAAATAGCCAGGGACCCGAAAAATCCTGCTCACGGTACTAATATGCAAGCCCGTTTCGGCACTGATTTGTTCTTGAGTCCAGCCCGTCGCTTTTTTAATTTCACAAGCACGTTCGTAAAGTGAAACCATATACTTTAGACTCCATAATGGTCTTGCTTCCCCTAAATATAAGCGAAAAAATATCGACAAAACAGAGCACCGTAGCCCGTCAAATGGTATATGCAAAAGGTGTGTAAGAGAGGATAATAAGCAACCGTAGCAATCGTAGGGTGTATAAGCGATAGCGTCATACACCAAATTTAAAGAGGTGTACCCTACGCGGGCTACGCTGACTATTTATTTATTCATTTAATTAATTTATACTTTACTCCGGTTAAGCCTAAATCGCTTAATACACTTGCTATTTATAGAATATAATGGCGTATAAACCACATATAATTATTGATAATTGCGACAAATAAGGAGTAATGTACATGACTAATCATAAGGATTACCAATCCCTTTACGATTTATCGCTAACAAACCCAGAGGCTTTTTGGGGTGAAGCGGCTAAAGGTATTCACTGGTATAAGCCACCTACTAAAATTTTAGATGATAGCCGTAAACCCTTTTACCGGTGGTTTGTTGGAGGAGAATTAAATACCTGCTACAACTTGATCGATCGCCATGTTGAAGCCGGCCGCGGTGAGCAACTTGCTATCATTTACGATAGTCCGGTGACTGATACCGTGCGGACTTATACTTACCGGCAATTATTGGAGGTCGTCGCCACTTTTGCGGGAGTGTTGCGAAATCAGGGAGTAAAAAAAGGAGACCGCGTGGTCATTTATATGCCCATGATTCCAGAAGCACTGATTGCTATTTATGCGTGTACTAGAATTGGTGCCATTCACTCGGTGGTATTTGGCGGGTTTGCGGCTCGAGAATTAGCCACGCGAATCAGTGATGCCAAACCAGTGCTCATGATTTCAGCTTCTTGTGGCATTGAAGGCAAAAAGGTGGTGAAGTATAAACCGCTGTTAGACGAGGCTATCAATCTCTCAGACCATAAACCGAATCATTGTATTATTTTTCAACGTCCGCAAGAAACCGCGGCATTACAAGCAGGACGTGATATAGATTGGAATACCGCGATGAGCACGGCTCAACCAGTGGATTGTGTACCAGTGGCCGCGACAGATCCGCTTTATATCCTCTACACTTCTGGCACCACGGGCATTCCAAAAGGAGTGGTGCGTGATAATGGCGGTCATGCGGTTGCCATCAATTGGACCATGAAGCATATTTACAATCTCCAACCTGGTGAGGTTTATTGGGCGGCTTCCGATATTGGCTGGGTGGTAGGACATTCTTATATTGTCTATGGTCCGCTATTCTATGGTTGCACCACGATTGTGTATGAAGGCAAACCGGTGGGCACTCCCGATCCTGGGGCGTTTTGGCGTGTTATCTCGCAACACCAAGTCAAAGTTTTATTCACCGCTCCCACCGCCTTTCGTGCCATTAAGAAAGAAGACCCGAATGGCGAGTACATCAAAAAATATGATTTATCTCACTTCCGTACCTTATTTTTTGCGGGAGAGCGTTGTGACCCGGCTACCTTGTTTTGGGCGCAAAATAAATTACAAGTGCCGGTGATTGACCACTGGTGGCAAACCGAAACTGGTTGGGCGATTGCGGCCAATTGTTTGGGTATTCAGCAGTTGCCAATTAAGCCAGGCTCCCCAACCAAAGCGGCGCCAGGCTACGATGTGCATTGTGTGGATGAAAGTGGCAATGAGATTTCCAGTGATGATATTGGCAATATCGTCATCAAATTACCCATGCCGCCAGGGTGTTTGCCGACGTTGTGGAATAACGATGCACGTTTTCAAGAGTCTTATCTCAGCGCCTATCCTGGCTACTACTTGACCGGTGATGCGGGTTACAAAGACAAAGATGATTACTTGTGGATTATGAGTCGAATTGACGACATCATTAATGTGGCCGGTCATCGACTTTCCACCGGTGGCATGGAAGAAGTTTTAGCGGGCCATCCCGACGTAGCTGAATGTGCGGTCATTGGGGTAGCGGATGACTTAAAAGGTGAGATCCCATTGGGATTGGTGGTTATTAAAGCGGGGGTCAATCGCCAGGAAACAGACATCGTCAAGGAATTGGTCGCGTTAGTGCGTGACAAAATTGGGCCGGTGGCTTCTTTCAAAGTCGCGGCCATCGTGAAGCGTTTGCCCAAAACTCGGTCTGGTAAGATTTTGCGCGGGACTATGAAGAAAATTGCCGATGGGCAAGAGTATAAAATGCCGGCGACCATTGATGATCCAGCGATTTTGGAAGAAATCACCGCGATTTTGGAAACTCTAGGGTATCATAAAGGGAAGTAGGTTTTCACGCCATTATTCGCTGACCAGATTTGACAACTTTTTGAAAGTTGTCAAATCTCAAGTCAAAGAATATTCTAACGCCTGGTCAATCGTTTCCAAAAATTGTTTAATATCTAATGGTTTAACAATATAACTGAAAAACCCGGCTTTACGGCCATGCTCCAATTGAGATGTTGCATCATTAGCAGTCAACGCCAACACCGGAATCTTTCGAGTTGGTTCATTCTCCCGTAAATGTGCTAACACTTCAAACCCATCCATCCCTGGCAAATTAATGTCTAATAAAATAATCTGTGGTTGATGCAAGCGTGCCAACTCTAACCCCATTTCTCCTGTATGTGCTGAGATTAACGCAATCTGTGGACGAGCTTTCAGAATTTGGGCGACCAAACTGACATTAGTCCGACTATCTTCTACATATAATAAAATGTGTTTGTGGGATTCGGTCGTTTCGGTCACGCCATTATCGACCTCTCCCGTTGGCAACTCAATCCAAAAGGTACTACCCACATTGATTTCACTGTCCACCCCAATTTTACCATCCATAAGTTCTAACAATTGCTTAGTAATGGTTAACCCAATGCCAGTACCTTCAATCAGATTCAATCCACTTAAACGAGTAAACGGCTCAAATACTTTGGTTTTTTGTTCGGCGGTCAATCCAAGACCGGTATCGCGTACCTCTAAACGAATAGACTCCACTTGAGGTTGAGACAGACCAATCGTCAAGCTACCTCCTTTTGAGTTATATTTAACGGCATTGGACAACAAGTTGATAATGACTTGTTGCAGCCGGCCACGGTCTGCCAGTGCATAGTGAGGTGCCAGTGCCGCCGTTTCATTTTGAATGGTTATCGCTTGCGTACTGGCTTGTGGTGTCACAATACTGATACATTCTTTAATCAACTCAATCAATTCTATTTTTTCAATACAAACATCTAATTTACCGGCTTCAATCCGCGTTAAATCTAGCACTTTATTAATCAATTCCAACAAATGCCAACCCGCATGGAGAATATTCCCAACATATTGTAACATATCTTGAATATGTTCCGTTTCAAACTCCTCCAAGGGTACGCTTAAATCTTCTTTCAGCAATTCACTATACCCTAAAATCGCATTCATCGGGGTGCGTAATTCATGGCTCATACTGGACAAAAATTGTGATTTCGCCGTGCTAGATTTCTCCGCGGTCTCTTTCGCTGCTCTTAATTGAGATTCGACTTTTTTAATTTCGGTAATGTCACTGAATAATAAAACCGACCCTATCGTTTTTTGATTTTCAATAATTGGATTAAATACACAAGACACCGCCAGGGTCTGATTAGCTTGCTGGAGATAGGCATTATGGTCACGCAAAGACTCGCCTTGGGCTAATTTTTCTAGTAATTCACTGATACTAAGAGATTGCTCTGGTTGGAGTCGGTCATGTAGTTCAAAATGTTCCAACAGACTTTGACTTTGGAGATTAGTATAACCTGGTTTAATTTCTAAATAATTTTCCGCAGCCCGATTGATAAATAAGACGTTGCCTTGAGTGTCAAATACACAGACCCCTTCACTCATGGCGGTGAGGACCGATTGTAATGGAAAAGTGGGGCTGCCGGCAAAGAGATGACTAGACAATAAGGCATGTTGAGAAGCCGTTTCTTGTTCTAATAATTGACACTGCCTATCCGCATTGACATAAGATCGTTCAATTCGAGTCAAAAATTCTTGCCAAGAAGTAGCCTCCGTAGGAAGTCGATTATAATCAAAACCGGCTCTACGCAATTGACGCTCTAATAGTGAGTGCATGAGATGATTTTTTTTAGCGGTGATTATCATTTTTTTTAGAAAATATTGTTTAATATGGATAAAGCAATTGTTAAGCCAATGTTAGCCAGAGAAAGTGAGAATTGGCGCGTTAACTTGACATTTATTATTTTTATTTTATTGTTTTTTAACAATTAATTAATATAAAATTAATTATTTCTAAATCGCCCTTTCTTAAATTATATCTGAAATAGCGGATTTGACAACTTTCGAAAATAGCAGATTTGACAACTTTCGAAAAGTTGTCAAATCTAGGGGAGGGGAAATAGCAGATTTGACAACTTTCGAAAAGTTGTCAAATCTAGGGGACGAGAATAAGATTTGACAACTTTCGAAAAGTTGTCAAATCTAGGGGAGGGGAAATAGCAGATTTGACAACTTTCGAAAAGTTGTCAAATCTAGGATAGCAGATTTGACAACTTTCGAAAAGTTGTCAAATCTAGGATAGCAGATTTGACAACTTTCGAAAAGTTGTCAAATCTAGGAGCAGATTTGACAACTTTCGAAAAGTTGTCAAATCTAGGGGAGGGAAAATAGCAGATTTGACAACTTTTGAAAAGTTGTCAAATCTAATTTACACTTCGTCGTTCATTTCAATAAATCCACAAGGACATTCACGGGCACATAAACCACAGCCCTTGCAATAATCATAGTCAAAAATGTAATGTGATCCATCACTGGCTAATTCTTTGGTTTTGAGCACCGCGGAATCTGGGCACAAAGTCCAACAATTGTCACATGCTAAACAGTTACCGCAGGAAAAACACCGTTGGCTTTCCTTCGCGATTTGAGGACTACTTAAGGTTTTGGTAATCTCCTCATCCCCTAACCGTTGTTCGATAGCTAAAGTTGGCTCTTGCAACCGCGGTCCAGGTTCATAATAATTCATGTTTAATCGCCCAAAACCAATCGGCTTGGCCTTAGACCAGTCTGGTAAGGCCTGGGATTGTAATTCACGGTCAATGGCTTCCGCGGCGCGACGACCATCACCCACTGCCGCCGTTACGGTCCCAGACTGACCTGTCGCATCACCGCCCACATAAATCCCCGGTTGGTCGGCCAGTCGTCCCCAATGATCCGTCCGAAAATAGGAACGATTACCGATTAACATCTCCATTCCTGATGGCTCCACTACTTGGCCGACCGCAGGAATCACTTGGTCAACGGTTAAAATAGTTTCCGTACCCTCAAACGCTATCCGTTTTAATTTACCGTTGGGTTGCAACAATTTTTTCATGTGGACTAATTCCACCCCAACCACGCGCTCACCGCGCAAAATTAAGCGGCGAATGCCACGGTATTCATGGATAATTACGCCCTCTTCTAAGGCCTCCGCCACTTCTCGTGGAATCGCCGGCATCGCCTCCTCTACCGGTATCCCTGGTCGCGGAATTGGTTTATGAGAAATGATATGAACTTCCGGCACCCCCGCTCGTTTCATAACTCGGGCCATGTCCACGGCGGTATTACCCGCGCCAATGATCGCAACACTCTTCGGAGTAGGCACGGTGCCAATATCAATCCACTCTTTCAATAATTCGAAGCCCGAATGTAAATCACGAGGCACCGCACCATCAATACTCCATTCGGTACTGCGTTGCGCACCTGGACCTAAAAACACCGCGCGATATTGTTGCTGTAATTCTTTAATATTCATATCTCGTCCAAGGCGAGTATGCGGATGGAAAGTGATGCCTTCTAAAGATAAGATGCGATTAAGTTCGGCATCTAAAACAGTTCGCGGTAAACGATAGGGCGGTAACGCAGTCCGTAAAGTGCCACCGGCTTCATGATGATCATCAAAAATTACCGCTCGATAGCCACGTTTGAGCAGGTGATAAGCGACCGAAATGCCAGCAGGACCTGCACCAACAATGGCAATTTCTATAGAAGATTGACCGACCGGTTTAACTGGATAAGCCCAATTATTGGCAATCGCTTCATCACCCAAAAATCGTTCGACCGCATGAATGACAATGGATTCATCATATTGTCCACGGTTACATGAAGCTTCACACGGATGCGGGCAAACTCGCCCGGTAATCGCTGGCATGGGATTGATATTGACAATGGTTTCCCAGGCTAATAAATTGTGACCTGCTTGAATATGCGCTAAATAGGCTTGTGGGTCCTCGCCAGCAGGACAAGCATAGTGACAAGGGGCGGTCTGATACTGGTGTTTGGGCTGTTGGACCCGCCAACTGCCGGTTTTAAAATTCAATGAAGTGCCGGGTAACGCATAAGCACTTCTGGTAAGTATCAAAGCCATGTTGCTTTATCTCCTTTATGTGAAAAATTGGGTAGTCCCTCCAAATTAATGGAGTTCTTAACATTCAATGAGTTACCAAGGTTCAAAGTTTCCTAAACCTCAAAGGTTTGGGAAACTTAGCACTTGCCAGGTTTTTTCTCGTTCCCACTCGCCGGCGTGGGAATGCCGTCTGGACGCGCCAGCGTTCCTTTTCCGCAACGCTGGTGCGTGGCGCGGCCCACGGCATTCCCACGCTAGCGCGTGGGAACAAGAAAACGAGAAACCACCCCCAACCCCTCCTTGGTAAGGAGGGGAGTAGCACCACTGAAATCGCATGGAATATTCACTTACTAAGGAGGGGTTAGGGATGGTGGGCAAATGAGTTACTTAAGATTTCAAATTAATCGCCGCTTGTTTAGCAAAATAAGTCAAGATGGCATCGGCCCCGGCCCGTTTGATTGAAAGTAAGGATTCCATGATCACCGCGTCTTTCTCCAACCAACCATGTTGAGCGGCTGCCATCAACATCGCATATTCCCCACTGACTTGATAGACTAAGGTTGGTACCCCAAATTCAGTTTTAACGCGATGAACAATATCCAAATAGGGCATACTCGGTTTGACCATGACCATATCGGCACCTTCTTGTAAATCTAAAGCGACTTCACGCAGGGCCTCATCACTGTTGGCCGGATCCATTTGATAAGTATATTTATTGCTACTGCCTAAAGCCCCAGCGGAACCGACCGCTTCCCGGAAAGGGCCGTAAAAACTGGAAGCGTATTTAGCGGAGTAAGCTGAAATACGAGTATGAATAAATCCTTGACTTTCCAACGCCTGACGAATAGCTTGAATCCTGCCGTCCATCATGTCAGAAGGCGCGACAATATCAGCTCCTGCTTGAGCATGAGATAACGCTTGTTTCACTAAAACCTCTACCGTTTCATCATTCAAGACATAGTTACTCTCATCGATTAAACCATCTTGGCCGTGGGTAGTAAAGGGATCTAAGGCGACATCAGTGATTACGCCTAATTCCGGAAAATGAGCTTTCAACGTGGTGACAGTACGTTGTACTAAGCCATTTGGATTGTAGGCTTCGGCGGCATCTAACGATTTTTGCTCGGCGGTAATGACTGGAAATAAGGCAATGGCCGGAATGCCCAGTTTGAGTAATTCTTCGGCCTCCTTTAACAGTTCATCCAAGGTTAAACGATACTGGCCAGGCATCGAGGAAATAGCCACCCGTTGTTTTTCGCCGGCCATGACAAAGACGGGGTAAATTAAATCGTCGGTACTTAAATGATGTTCGCGTATTAATCGTCGGGAGAAGTTATCTCGTCGTAGGCGACGCATTCTTAAATGTGGAAAGCTAGCAATATCAATCTGATGAGAAGGCATATAGAGCATTTTCCTTAATTTGGTCAAAATTTGAATAATCAGCAAGCGAAATAGTGACACTATGAGTAGTTACTTGGTGACGGTTGATAGTCACTTTAAAAGTAGTTTTTTGGGGTTGTTCTGCCGTGATTATTGGTGATTTTCTATAGTGGCATCGGAAATGGCCATTTTACCAGAAATTAAATTGATAGGCAAGAAGTCGACATTGATTTAAAATTTTTCTCGTTCCCACGCGCGGCGCGTGGGAATACAGTACGGACTTCTACAGCATTACCACGCCAGCGCGTGGGAACGAGATAAAGCGAGAGAAATTGGTAGTGTGGTAGCGGTTGCCACACTATCCTCCGGTAGTTCAATAGTTCAAAATTTAAAGAAATTATCCCATTGCTGGTCTAGCTTCTGACAAGATGGCGTTAACTCTAGTACGCTTAACACGCCGTTGGCATCTTCTTTTAATAAACCCTCTTCCCGTAGCTTACGTATTCCATCGTCCACTTCAAAATCCAAAGTGACATTGTAACGCTGTTGCAAGTAACTTTCAATTTGGCGGTCTAACCGCTCTTTGGTGTAATTTTTATCTCTCTGAAGGAGCAAAAAATAATAAGCCAAAATGGCTTCCTTAGTTTCTTCTTCTTCGGCTTCATCGACCAGACCATTGATAACTCCAAAGTTGTTATTCATGGTATGAAAATACAAATTACGAGAGAGCACCATCATATATTTGGTACGGTAATTGAAAATATTTAGAATCTGCCGCACAAATACGCCTATCAGTCCAACAAAGGCACCTACCAGTAGAAACGGATTAGTCACGGCGGTGGTGATTTTAGCAAAAATACCAATGATTCCACCTATCGTACCGCTCCCACCACTGACCGCCAGTTTAATTTTATCCACCAGTTTTAGGCGCACTTCCTGGTTGGGAAACAACATATCCAGGTCCGAGCGTGGAATGTCTTTAAACAGTTTCATGAAGATTTTATCTTCCACGTCTTCTGGAATGTGACGGCGACGTTTTTTCACCACCTTAGTCGTTTTTTTGAGCGCTTGCTCCAATGACAGCTTACTTTTCTGTTTGACCATGAGTTCGGCCAACTCTTTAGCTCGCACGGCTTCGGCTTTGAATTTGACTAACACAAATAGTTTCTTATAAATGGGTATCACCAGTGGCGTTTTGAACAGAAAGAGGGTTTTCCAATGACGTTGGTATTCGGTTTGAGCCGACGCCCCACGATAATATAGCAATATTTCAGAGAAGTCATCTAAGTCAACATGAACTTTGACTCCATAAAACGATTCTTCAGACAATGCGGCATTAACTTTATCCGTCATCAATTCTTCATAATTAGCATGAACTAAAAGTTGACGAGCAGTGGTGGCAAATTGTTGCTCGAACCCCTGTTTTTCGGCATCGGAGTAGTGATGTTGAGTGGGTAAATCATGGTCAGGGTTAAACGGAAAATAGGATTGTTTTAGTTTCTCCAAATCCGCATGAAATTTGAAGTGATAGAGTGCCGTAAGTACAGTGCAAAATGCACTAAATTGTGTGCGCTCTTGGGGTTGCCAATGCGGTGCCGCCAACAGATTTTTAATAATTTCCTGACGGCTAATCGGAATAAAACGTTCTTTAATCTTGGCTTCGGTAAGAATGGTGGTAGTGGTAGTATCCATATTCATATCCATAATAAGTTCCTCTATTAGTGGAATTAGGGGTGATGTTTTTATCTTCTCGTTCCTACGCGGAGTGTGGGAACGAGAGAAGTGATGCCACAAGTAGTGGTCGAGCTCTCAAACCTGACAGGTCTTCGAGACCTGTCAGGTTTAAACCACTACCTTGGGCATGACTACCGGAAAAGGGGCGAGGGAAGTATATTTATTCATTTAGCTATCGGTTGGTGAGTTTATCTCACTGCAATCAATAATTTTGAACTCAACTCGACGATCAATTGCATTTTCAGCACTGTCTGGCATAGTACCCACGATAGTTTCCAGATCACCCTTGCCAGTTACTCGAGAACGCTCAATAATCTCTGGAAAAAACTCTCTCATCCAGGCTTGAATTTTAAGCGCACGTCGTTCTGATAAGGTTTGATTGTAACTATGAAGACCATATTTACTGGTATGACCCACAATGTTAACACAAACGCTGGGCGTTTTTTGAAAATAGTAACTGATTTGTCGTAACCAAATTGAATATTGTTTACGTAACTCTTGATTAGAGAGAAATTCAACTAAATTTGGTTCAAATAACAACTTAATTGGCAAAGTACCATTTTCAATACCCACGGCTACCATTTGGGCAAAATTGTCTTCGGCCTGTTGCCAACGACCTAGTCGATAATTGGTGGTATATAATCCGCCATAACCTTCGATAATTTTGCCATCAGGCCGTTGCACGACTTCTTCAAATAAACGTAACGCGGTTTGGTAATCACCTTGGTCATAAGCAGTTTGGGCTTCTACTATTAACGATTTAGTTTGAATAAATTTATAAAAATCCTCATCGATTTGACTCCCTTCTGGTTGTTCCACCATCTGAATAAATTCTTGCAAGTGACGGTCTTTAACAAACATCGGATTGTCTTCATAACTGGGTGTGGGTTGGTAATTTAATCCATCACTGATAATCCGGACTTGGTCTTGTGCGACCACTTTCTTGGTTTTTAAATCAACCACTGAAGCGATGACTTGATAATATTTACGATTTAAATTAATCGGGTCGGGTTGATATTTTAGCAAGCCATTAATCACATAACCCGCCGCCGCCAAATTATTCCAGTTGAAACGTTCTAGTTTAAATTGCTTAAAATTTTGATGAGCTTCGGCTAAAAAACGTTCTTCAATGGCTAAACTTACTTGCACCACTTGGCCGCTACCAGTATCAATAAAGGGGTTGAATAATAATAAATTTTGGTTGCCCATCAGTGGTACCAACAGGGTTTGACGAGTTTGAATTTTACGTAGCAGATTTGAAGATAATTGATGAATGGCGACATTAAATTCCAATGAGTCACGAGACAAATTATCTGGAAATGGCGCGGGTAATTGACAAGCGGTCAAAGTGATTATCGTGATGATCACTTGAAACCAACGCACCGGTTGGGCCCAGCAATGGTCATCACCTCGAAATTGAAGTGGACCTGGCGGTCTTTGAAGTAAAGTAGTGAAAGGGAAAATGGTTAGTTTCATAGAATATTATACCAAAACAACTTATTTAAAAGATTTGACAACTTTCAAAAAGTTGTCAAATCTAGGGGAAGATTTGACAACTGAAGATTTGACAACTGAAGATTTGACAACTTTCAAAAAGTTGTCAAATCTAGGGGGAAGATTTGACAACTTTCAAAAAGTTGTCAACTCTAAATCTCCTCACAAATAACGATGCTCCAAATCAGTATTATGAAAGCAACATTGCCCGCCGCCATGTTGCTTGGCTCGCTGCATGGCAACCAGTGCCAATTCCAATAAACGGTCCACCTCTGTACCATCTTCGGGATAAACGACAATTCCAATACTCACTGGGGAGCTAATGGTCTGATTTTCCAAGATGATTGACTGTGAAGCTTTGAACAATACCATTTGTGCGACTAAGATGACATCTTGAGGTTTGCGGATTTCCTCTAAACTAATACTAAACCGATTTCCACCATAGCGAGCTACGGCATCACTGTCACGGACCGAAGTCCTCAAAATTTGCGCTATCTCCTGCAAAAATAAGTCTCCGACCGGGCCACCAAAATTGGTGTTAATACTACTTAATTCATCTAAACTGACTAACAAGATGGCAAAATATTTAACATGCCGTTGTGCAATTGCATGAGTCCTGAATAAAATTTGGCGAAACACTAAGCTGGTAGGCAAATTAGTCAACGGATCAGAAAAGGCGGTGGCGCTGGTTTGTTGATGACTCAATATAGCCACATAACGAATGGAGGGTAGCGCCTCAGTTTGGTAAATTTGCAATTTTAAGTCACACACCGATACCGCCTGGTTTTTCTGGCGTAACCAGACCTTACCTTGCCACTGACCCATTTGAGTCATCAGCATCAATATCTTTTCATAAAATTGGGCCTCCTCACGACCACTACTTAATTGCGGCAGAGAAAGATTTATAAGTTCGTCGACGCTGTAACCGGTGAGCAAAGTGCAGGTTGGATTAGCTTGTAAAATACGCAAATTGCTGTCCGTAATTAAAATAGCTTCAGTGCTGGTCATCCATAACGCAGTTTGCAAATTCATGCTATTACCAGATTGAGTTAATTCACTAAATTCCTCCAGTAACCATAATGTGCGCATCGCCAGGAGCGATTTAACCGTAAGTTTACAATGAATAAAGGTACCATTTTTTTTCCGGAATCGGTGTTGACTACAATAAGGAGTAAGTTGCGCTAGGGAAGACTCCACTTGAGTCTGCAAGTATTGATAATCATTGCTAGAGCGAAATAAACTGCTCAAGGTAAGTTTTAATAATTCCGCTTCACTATAACCCAGCAAAGTGGCCGCCACTGAATTAGTCCGAATAATCCTTTGATTCTCTACATACATGATTCCAAGGAAAGTATGAGGAGTTACTAACTCTAATTCTTGCAATACACTTTTTAGCCGGGCGCGGAGCCAACGCAATTCGGAAACATCTTTAAAAATAACCAAATTGCCGAGCCAGTCACTCCCACTGGTGACTGTTAGAAAATGTGCTTCTAGGGTGACTCCACTATGAGTTAACAATTTGCTAAAAGTTTCACCCGTTAACGCTCGCTCTAAATCACTACTGAGGTCTGCCGAATTCAAAGTAGTGGCAAACACCGATTGACCGATTTGAATATCCGCTAATCCCAATAAACCTAACTGTGGTCCATAAGCTAAGGTCAGATAACCCTCCCGGTCTATTCCTAGCACCGTGATTGGAATTTGTTTAAACAGTGACGCTAACCAGGCAGACTGCCAAGGCGATTTGGTGGCGTTAGTCTCATCCAGAGCTAACACCGTCGGTGGAATTACCCAAGTGGCTTTAAATGATTGGTGATTAGATAAAGTAAATTTGCTCTCCACCGTAGGTAAACTTAACCATTGTCCTTCTCGATGTTGGAGCGGCCACTTTTCATCTTGAGCAGTGTGATTCGCGAAAAAATCGCTATAACACAAAGCGGCTTCTTTACGAATCGGGGGAGGCAATAAAATAGTAAACGGTTGCCCTAACAATTCTGACGGTTGATACCCATAACACTGACTATACACCGTATTGACTCGGACAAAGCGGCCATCTTCGTTTAAAATCGCCATCCCCAGGGGTGTACTGTCAAATAAGGTTGCGAGTAAATCCAGTTTATCACGTAATTCTGTGATCTGATGTTGATACTCCGAAATATCACGTAGCGACACCACAACCGCATCGGTAGTGGCCGCTTCATGTATTCGCAACGGTTGCGTATTGATCGCCAACCAACTTAAACGGTCTTGAGTTTTTAATCCCAGTATGTGTTCATGACAAGGTTTTTCGGCGCGTAAAGTAAGGCCCACAGGATGTGATTCGGCTAACAGCGGCTCACCATCCGCTGTGATCATCGTCCCCGGCCATTCGGAGTGACCAATCAAATCATAAGCAGGTACACCCAATAGTTGTTCCGCACCACGATTACAGATTTGAATTTTACCTTGCGCATCATACATTAAAATGCCTTCCGGCAAATTGTTAACGATAGCGCGGTAATATTGCTCTTGGGTACGGTATTCAGTCGTTTCCAAACCCACTACGTAAATCCATTCGGTGGATACTTTGGTTGCGGACCAGAGTAACCAAACAAATTCCCCTTTAGCATTACGCCAGCGAGTTTCAAAAGTGACCTGTTTAACCTCTTCCTCTTGCAGACGCGCTAACAAATCCTTGCAGGCCATCACATCATCAGGATGAATCCAATGGATAAAAGTGGAGGTCAGTAGAACTTGAGAAGAGATACCCAAACGAGACCATCTATCATTGACCTGCTTAAAACGGTGTTGAAGGTCTAGTACACACAATAAAGCAGGCCAATGTTCTATTTTTTTGTCGTCAATCATTCCAGTTACAATAAATTTTTCCAAGTATTAATTATGTAATGAACGTATTTATAGTTATAATAGTGGGATAAGATAAGGTTGTCAAATGCTTACCGTCGATTAAACATAATTTATGTAAACATATATAATTGATGGTGAATAATGTCTAGCGGGATTTTAGATTTGACAACTTTAAAAAAGTTGTCAAATCTTGCAAGCGAGTTAACACATAATTTTTAATTATTTAATAAATAATTAACTCTTGGATTAAAAATAATTCACCCATTTAAGTGCGTCAGCCATGAATTTACAAAATTAATCAAATTACAGAAACCAATAATTGGGTAAAAATTATCCTTAATAATATTATCCATCATTCATTTTTTGGTAGTCCCTACTAACTAATGGAGGTATTAAAATCCAGGTGCTAACTTTTCTAAACCTCACAGGTTTAGGAAACCTCGGCGATTCTAAGTTTCCTAAACCTCAAAGGTTTAGGAAACTTTGAGCTTTGATAACTCCTTGAAGGTTAACACCTCCATTGGTTTGGAGGGACTACCCATTTTTCACTAAAACGACTATCTAAACCATCTCATCATCATTGTTATGTTGAAATCAACCATTAATTTCAAGCGACCTCGTGCTACAATTTATCTAATTATTATTACTCTTCTTCCCTTAAGCCACTGGTGGGCACAACAGGTCAATTGGCAAGGTAACCTGGAATTACATACACTCTTGGAAGCGGTATCAACTTTATTAGCCTGGTTAATAGGTAGTGTCGCGTTAATTCATTACTATGCCAATAAACAGGCCACTTTTTTATTAATTGGCGCCGGCTTTTTAGGCACCGCGTTACTAGATAGCTATCATGCCATTCTCACCTCTCACCTGTTTGTTAATTCCTTTCCCACCAACTCCACGGTAACCATCTGGAATTGGAATTTTTCACGATTATTTTTAGCAGTATTGCTCTGTTTAAGTTGGTTTAGTTGGCATCGACAACAACGCTCTGGATCGATCAGTCAATCTAAAAATCTTCAACTTAATCAAATGATAATATTAGTATTGGTCATTCTGTTGCTCGGTCTGGCCAGTTTGCTATTGATCTCGTTACCACTCACCTACTACCCATTTTTGGAAATTCAACGGCCACCCGAATTTATGGCCGGGATTTTTTTCCTGTTGGCACTGCTCGGTTATTGGTATAAAGGAGACTGGCAAACTTCGACCTTTGAACATTGGTTGATGTTATGTCTAATTATTAGTCTGGCCGCGCAAATTTTAATCCTTCCCTTTTCCGTACATATTTTTGATGCTTGGTTTATCTTAGCCCATCTACTGAAAATTATCAGTTATGGCCTAATCTTAATCGGCCTGTTAGCCAGTATGCAAGAATCGTTCAAAGAATTAGTGACCACTCAAGAGTTTTTGCGCTTAGTATTAGATAATATTCCACAGCAAATTTTTTGGAAGAACTTACAGGGAGCCTACCAGGGGGCCAACCGGCGTTTTTTAGAATTGACTCAATTACCCAATGTGGAAGCCGTGATCGGCAAAACCGATGATGATTTCCCCTGGCACCAGCAGTCTCCACAGTTACCAGAAATAGAGCAACAAGTCGTCCTCACCAATACGCCAAGATATAATATTGAAATCGAATGGGTTGACACCGTCGAAGGCAAAACTTACTGGTGGCTCAAGAATAAAATTCCGCTACATGATATAAATGGTAAAGTCATTGGTGTGCTAACCACCAATGAAGACATTACTGAGCGCAAACAAGCGGAAATGTATTTGAAGGAATATAATTGCCAACTGGCACAAGAAGTCGCCAACAGGACCCAGCAACTCACTGAAAAAACGGCAATAGCCGAACAAGCTAAACACGATGCCGAAATTGCCAATAAAGCTAAGAGTATTTTCTTAGCCAATATGAGCCATGAATTACGCACCCCACTCAACGGAGTCTTGGGATACGCTCAAATCTTGCAATTAGACAACACCTTGACGGCTGAACAACGGGAAGGTGTGGAGATTATTTTACACAGTGGCGAGTATTTATTAACACTCATTGAAGACCTCTTGGACATTTCGCGAATGGAGATACAACAAGTCAGTCTTTTTCAAACCGTTTTCGACTTTCATAAATTTCTGAAAAATATTGCTGACATCTTCCAAGTTCGCGCCGCGCAAAAAAGTATTTCTTTTATTTATGAGCCACTGTCTCATTTGCCCAAGGGAGTTTATGCCGATGAAAAACGGTTACGACAGATTTTAGTAAATTTACTCAGTAATGCGGTCAAATTCACGGCCCACGGCGGAGTCATCTTCAAAGTAGGTTATCATCTAGGAAAGATTCGTTTTCAAATCGAAGATACAGGCATCGGGATAGCGACCGAAGAATTAGAGAAAATTTTCTTACCCTTTCAACAAGCTGGCAACCCACGTTATCGTCCCGAAGGGACTGGCTTAGGTTTAGCGTTAACTAAACGATTACTGGACATCATGGGCGGCGAATTGCAAGTAGAAAGTACGTTAAAACACGGTAGCACCTTTTGGATAGCCGTTCCCTTAGCCGACCATTCCGAGCAATTGCCGAATTACGTAGAAGTGCCAGTTATTCTGGGATTTGAGGGACCAACGCGACGGGTTCTAGTGGTGGACGACAAATGGGAAAATCGTTCAGTCTTAATCAACTTGCTAACTCCCATCGGCTTTCAAGTGGCACCGGCCAATCATGGGGCCCATTGTTTAGAATTAATACCGCAATTTCGTCCTGATGCCATTATCACCGATTTAGTCATGCCAGTGATGGATGGATTTGAACTGACTCGGCAATTGCGAAAGCATCCAGAATTTAATCACATCGTGGTGATTGCCGCCTCGGCCAGTGTGTTCAATTTAGACCACCGTGAAAGTTTAGAAGCTGGTTGCAACGATTTTATTCCTAAACCATTTCGGGCCGAAGTCTTGTTAGGCTTATTGCAAAAACATTTAAAACTCACCTGGGTCTATGAACCAAATGTCACCACTAAAGATTTACCTTCTCCAGTGGCCACCGTTGAGTCGGAAAATGCAGAAGAGATATTAATTGGTCCTACGAAAGAACAAGCCGAAATTTTGGTCGATTTGTCCCTGCAAGGAGATATTCATAGTCTGAAGCAGATCCTCACCCAATTTGAACAAACTGAGGCACGTCTAACTCCTTTTGCCAACCGACTGCGAGGTTTGATTAAGAATTATGAACTGGATAAAATTGACCACTTGCTGGAAAAATATCTATAGCAGAACATATACTTATCATACTTATCAGAAATTTAAAGTATAGCTTTACACTCACCGACCCCGAGGCAATGCCATTAAGTTAGGGACCAGCAATAAATAGATGGTCCATTTAAACTTTTACGTAAGGGCAACC
>DZAL01000424.1 GCA_022729575.1 Thiomargarita sp. | reverse complement strand
TCTTGCTGTTCAGTTTCGTTCCACCAATATTCAGTAGCACGTAGAAGCATTTTAAAGGCATCTTCGGTGCCATCTTCGGCCACTATTCGGTTTACATTAAATGTAGGATTATTGTCAGTGAGACTATTTATGGTTCGTCTCCGGTGTACCGACAATAAGTTGGCAGAGGTCAACGTTAGATTAGAATTTTGTTTGCGCCAGTGTTTATTTTTACCTAATTCATAAAACCTAAACCATTTATTTTCGAGATCTAATGACTCCTTATCAGAAAGGACCTCATTAAGTATATCGAATACTCTTTTGGCAACTTCTTTGTCACCAACTGGCGGTATCAGATTGTTACTCATTATTTATTGACCTTAGCAACTTTAGTAGCAGTTTTAGAGGGCTTTGGGGCCACTCCCGCACCTAAATCAATAAAACCGTCCCCATCTTCGTCTTTCACAATACCCTTCTGGGTTACTGCAATAATCCCGGAATCAGTGTTCATGATAATAGTGCCATCAGGGGCGGGGTCAAGAAACGGGCGACGTTGGCACATGGGGCAAAACATGTATTCCCAGGTAACCACAGGGGACCACGGGGCGGGGACACCGTGAGCAGGATCACGGGAAACAAACATGGCACCGGTTAACGGCAGGGCCAGATCGCGGGTTTCAGCTACTTCATATTTACAAGCGTGACAAATAAGTTTCATAATTACCTCACAGTGGTTTTACGGGAATCAACAGGTTCCCCCTCGTATGCTTCTAAATAAGGATCGGTATCATCAACAGGACCAGCGGCACCCCTCCATGCCACCACCTCGTATTTATACATTTTGTATATGAGTATAAACACAGATACCGCTACGACGACATTACATACTGCCAAAAGAACTAAAATCGTGCACAACATCGTGTTCAAATCTATCATATTGGTTGCTCATTGGTTTTGATAATTCTTCGATCCGCTTGTCGTCTTCCGTAATTTGGGTTACCGGTAGTTCCGGCATTAGGGGCCTGGCCATGCATAAATTGCAAGTTTCATCATAAATATGATCTTCACCACTTGTATCTATATCCTCGTATGTCTTCTCGTCCATAACAAGGTTGGGGATAGTGCGGATAAATTGTCTGCACCTTTCAGTAATATACAACATCGGCTTGCCATCAGATTTCCGCACTTTAAGCCGTTCTCGAAACTGCCTTATTTTCAATGTCCGCAGGGAATCCCCTGGGTTAAAGTGAATGCCATATTCAGACATTACCTCAGAAGTGGACTTGCCCTGCCCACCCCCCTTATAATCAGGCTTTTTATTGAAAACATCATTACCGGCAATACG
>DZAL01000009.1:24562-60042 GCA_022729575.1 Thiomargarita sp. | reverse complement strand
TGATACTTGGTGGTGCCTCCTCCTCCTGCGAGACCACCGGCACCATTAATCAAGTCTGCAACTATGGCGGTCGACTCGTGACTGAGTTAGATATTCAAACTCAGGGCATGGTCTCCAATGGAGTTTTATCCAGCACCATGGTTAATATTGGCTGGATCTCCAATTTCACCATTACCATTAAAGGTAAATTGACTGGTGGTGTGGTGACGGGTTATATTAAAAACTTTGGGGTGATGCTAGACTTTGACTTCAAAGGGATGTCCATTATTGGTGGCACCCGGGGCGGGACCATTCGCAATACTAGCAAAGTGGGTGGTTATTTCCAAGATGTCACCTTGTTGGCCGGTACCAAGATTACTGGCGGCAGTCTCAAGGGGACGATTAAAGGAGATAAGAAGTCTCCCGCAGTGTTGGAAAATGTGCGAGTGAAGAAGGGAAGTAAATGGTCTGGCGTGAAGTTAGGGAAGAATGTAAAGTTGGAGAAGGGAGTCGTGGTAGAACAATAAAGCCGGGAACTGAGGGATAACACCCCTCGCAGGGGTGTTATCCCTGAATTAAGGGATATTATCCCTAAGTAACAATAAATAATCGGAGAACTTAAATTATGTCTCATCAACTCCAAAAACCACTTCAACAGTGGATACCCAAAGTAAAATGGTTGGCCTTAGCCACCAGTAAGTACTGAAGCATAAATTCTGCGGTATTTTCCCTCACCCCAGAGGGCGAGGGGCGACCGAAAATACCGAAAAATTTCTACTTCAGTACTTAACACCCCTCGAAGGGGTGTTATTCCTCAGAATCCGGTAGTCCCTACTAGCCAATGGAGGTATTAACCGCTGAGTGCTAAGAGTTCTAAACCTGGCAAGTGCTAAGTTTCCTAAACCTTTGAGGTTTAGGAAACTTGGAACCTGGGTAACTCCTTGCAGGTTAAGACCTGCATTAATTTAGAGGGACTACCCAAATTCTCGTAACACCTTGAGTTTCAATACCTCCATTGGTTGGTAGGGACTACCCAGAATCCCAGCCAAAGTAGAGGAATATTATTACTATATCGCTCACCAAGACTTAATCCGTTTATTTTACCAATCCGTTATCCTCACTCATTATACCCACGTATTTTAGAAACGAGTAGAAACTAACTAACCTGTTTCCCGTTTCGTCCGACTCGTTCGCGAACTGGAACGAGTTTTCTTCAACACCGGCGATTTTAAAATAAACCCTCTCTTCACCGACACATCCCCGATGATTTCATTTTTTATCAAGGTCGTCTGTTCCATCTCCAATATGTTCCTCACTTCATTGACGAAATACTCATCTTTGTCAAATAACACCACCTTGGCAATTTCCAACAGCCCTTGTTCACCGCCGACCAAGGGTTTGAGTTTGTCAAACACATACCCAATTGACTTCAAGGTGCCTGGGACGAGGCCATCGGCAGATAAAAGAATATCCCACTCTCCTTGACGCCGTTCTCGTTCAAACACGCCAAAGAAATGAACCTTTCCCTTCTCTTTTTCGATAATCCGAATCAACTTTTTTAAGTTGTTTAAAGTTTCAATATCCACTAGAGTCTCCTTATTTGATGAATTTTAACAGGACTTTAGCCGCCTCTATCCTGTCTTGTGCCAAGTCTTTGCTAAAGGAGCCGACGAGTTGATAGCGGTCTTCGGGACTCCATGAACTAATGGTAGACCATTGCGCAGGACACTGGGTTTGAATTTTTGGTTTAATCCCAGAAAAATCTAATAGAACGGCTAAATCATGGGTTTTTAAACACTGAAACCCCTGAAATTCTTTATTGCTTTCAGGAAAACCAGGCCATTTCAAGGTTTTACAAATTCGGGCTTTCAAAGCCAATTCCACCGCATAGCCACATAAATAGGCAGCGGCATCATATCGTTGATGTGAGTATAACAGTTCTGAATCGGCTAGTCTAGCGGTTGCCAGAAGTTTTAAATCTTTGGTTGTAATCATGCGTTGATATTCTCGCTACGGTGTTTATAATTCTGCCAACGTTCTCTTTTGTCTCCTGGCTGTACAAATACAACGGCGCAACGGTTAGAAAATGAATTTATCATATCAATTATCAATTGTCAATTATCAATTTCCAGTTTCACCCGTCTGTTGTAAAATTTTTAGATAAACTTGGTCTTGAATACCTTCACCGTGTTCTCTCATTCGATCCAAAATCGCTTTTGCGCAAGGCACCAGACCAGCGTACTTCGCTAAGATAATAATATAGCTGGTCTCAAATACCGTAAGTCCAAGATTTTTAGCCTTACGGAGGGCTTTCTCGTCGTCGGTAATCAGCACCGCATGACCTCCTAATTCACTAACTAGACTGATAGCCTCCCTTTCACCTGCGCCCAATCCGATAGGTAGAACATGATTAACGGCACATACTTTAAATTTCAACCGGTTAACTTCGGCAACGGTTTTTTGGTCCTTACATTCCATTGCCACGGCCGTCGGAATATAAACTTCCTCAAACAGTTCACTGAGACAATCAAGTATGTTTCCTTTTCGTAGTTGGATAAGCGCACAAGTATCACAGACCGCAATATCCTTCATAGTTTATTCACCCCTATTCAGGCCACGCCGTTGCATGAATTTTTGCAAATTATCCTGCATCACTGATTCTAGTTCAGGTGATTTCTGACGCATCATAGGGATACCTAAATGAGTTAACCATTCTCTGGCTTCCAGATACTCCATATTCATCAGTTCCGCAAATTCTCCCAGGCTAAGTTCCGCTTTTAAATAAGCGAGAAGAAATAAACCAATTTTGAGTTTTTGGACAATTTCTTTAGAAGTTTGTTTACCCAAATGGATAGAATCAGTTTGCGCACTCTGCACGATTTTTGACCATTTGGTGGGTTTAGCATGGGTGGGTTTAGACACCAAATCTAAAGTTTCTTGCCAAGAATTAAATTCTTCCAGTGACATCAACACGGCCTGTTGACCTTTGTCATTACATAAGATGGTAGGTTCGAGGTCAACTATCACACGGTTAATTAAAGCATCTAAATTCTGGCTGGCTTGAGTGGTGGTTATAGCATCCATAGTAAGTTCCCCATTTGATTGATAATAAAGTTTAGTGGCCCCCTGGTGTGGCACCCTCGTGTAGGGTGCGTCCGCCGCCGCAATTCTAAAGCTATCTTGCGCCGTATCATAAGCCTGTTTGATAGGTGGTAGCGGATTAAAATTCATGGTCACTTACCCAAGTAATCAATTGTAGCAGGGAGGAGCTATTGAGGCGCAGGGGATGAGTATTGAGACGGTTGATCCAATACCAACCCTCTTCACCAATACCTTTATAGTACGGATGCTTAATTCTCGTCGGATCAAGGAAGGTTGGTCCACCCGCCAGTAGGTATAAAACATAGTCATGGTCTAACCAGCCCGTCACCTCAATCATTCCTTCCACCAAAAGTACATCGGCCCCCACCGGCTTCAATGTTGCTAACTCTTCACCCGCGGCGGTTTGAATAGCTAGTGTCGGCACCACGTATTCGCCCAGTGTTTCCGCAATTTCTATCTTACTTTGGGTACGGACCAGGTCATCATTCTTTAACCAGTCTTGAATATTTTGATACAACTGATTCACCCGTTGTAAATAGACGCGCTTTGATTCTTCAATCGTTATGGATTGTGGTTCTTCAATGAGGTTCATATATTATTTGCTTCTCGTTTAAGGGTAGTGAGGCACCAGCCAGATAGTGGTAACCCTAACCAAACCTGACAGGTCGGAAAGACCTGTCAGGTTTAAACCACGACTACCAGTCATCTCACTGCTCTATATTTAGGACTCCTATTTGGTAGTGGTCTGCCACAAATAACCATAATACTTGATTTTCTCCAGCCCTACCGTTTGCCAGTCCGGACGACCCTCATAATCTAAACGGATTTGACAAAGTGCCTGTAACAACAGTGGCCACCCTTGACTGTGTTGCAAGATCCATTCCTCTTCCGCGGGGAGAATTGACACATAACTTAGCAACTCCCGGGCCTCTTCTTCTTTCAAGGGACCGAGTTCAATTTCACTAAACACGTTCGCTAACGGTGACGGTTTACGTTGTTCATCTGCCAGTTTTTCTAATTCTACCAGTGGATAACGAGAAGCCACGCCAAATCCGACTTGCCCATTGGCATGATTCCCCAAATAGCGCAGGTATCCCCAAAACCTGTCATCCAACTCCGGTGAACATAAGCCGCTTTCAATGTTGTCCATCAAAATCACGGTCGGTTGTTGGAGTTGTTCATTGAGTCTTTCCGTCAAGTCAATCAAATCGTTATTTTCATGATAACTGAAGCCAAGCTCTTTCAGCAAGAACCGCAATAAATTTTCTGGGCGATGGAATTGCACATTCTCAAAATCTATCAATACCCAACTATAATTTTTTGAAAAATTTGGTGTTTTCTGCCCTTGACGTAAAGCTGGTTCGTCATACTGGTGAATCATTTTCACATAGTTTAACAGCGAACTTTTGCCACTCTGTTTAGGTCCAGTGATGACCACATGTTCCAATGGAATCTGTTGCCAGGCTTTAAAAATTCTTTGTTCCAACAAAATTTGATGTCCAAAAAATTGGGCGGGGTGACTAATCGGGCGCGTAATACTCGCGGGTACTAATGGCACAGGCACCAAACCATTTTGCGCACTAAAGGGACCCTTCGCCGGTGGAGATTGAATAAGGGTAGTTGGATACGCTCCCGGATTAGGGCAACCGGCGGCGGTTAAAAATTCATAAGTCTCTAAGGGATTTAATTGAAAAATTTTCGCACACTCCATCATCCTTTCACACTGTGGAGATTTAATACCCCCGGTCCGCCAACGATAAACGGTTTCTCGTTTGACTCTGAGTTTTTCAGACAATGTGGTATCTGTCAAGCCAGTCCGCGTCATATATTTTTTGACTAATTCGGGAAAGGGATTTTGTGCCATGATGACTCCTTAATTGATAAGTGAATTTACTTTAAATCTAAATAAACTAAATTTCTTACGTATATATATGGGTGATAAATGGCTAAGATGCAATACTACTTTTGCGTATTACGCAACAACATTGTAGTGTAAGTGGTTATTAATTGTTCACCGTGTATAGTTTAATTCATAAATAATTTATTATTTATCAATTAGTTAAAAATTTAATTCAAAATATTTAATTTATCTATTGATTATTGCGTATTACGTAACTTATCATTACGCAATAAGTCATTAAGCAAATCATGCAACTATTTTATGGATTAAATTATCTGAATCAGAATTTACCGAATTTTAGAATTAGCAGAATGGGTCTGTTCGATTAATTCTGTTAATCCATTCTGTCAATTTTAAAATTCGGTAAATTCTGATTCGGACAAAACAGAGGAGGAAACCTAAACCATGGTCAAGATTAGCGAGGCTGCCCCCCCTCAAGCAGATAAATGATTTAAGTCGTTGGAATAGACTGCCAGTAGGAAAATCTTCTTACTGATACTGACCAAATTTAACCAAGAGGATATTCATCAAATGAATACGAAAATCATCAGTGGTGCGTTACTCGCCTTAACTCTGTTCACTCCATTGGGAGTCTGGGCCGCAGGCGAGAATAACACTGAAGAGAGTTGTCTAGCCACTTTTTCAGTAAATGACCAGACCTTGACCCTTCCCTGTGTGGAAGTGGTCATGGGAAATGAGACCGTGCTTTATTCTGCGCTGTTGCAACAGGTGGAAGAAGGTCGTTTTGCCTTGACGCAAGTGGCAGAATTGTCGGCGGCGGTGGAGAGTGACTGTGTGGCGAGTTATTCGCTGGAGACGGGGGAGTTGGTGGTGCCGTGTGTGGAGGAGGTGAATCCACCAGCGTTGCCTGAAATCACAGGGATTCAACTATACGCGGACAACCCTGTAGAACCGTCCTCATTTACCACCAATGCTTCTGCTATCAGTGCCTCTGAAACTGTAAGAAGTTCCTCACGCCCTATGCAAACCGCCACAGGTATGTATTATCCTGCTGATACGAATAGTACAGGCGGATTTAGAGGATGGCTTAGTGTAGCCAAAATAGGTACATGGAGAGGTTGCCACTTGGGTATAGACTATAAGAAAAGTGCTGACAGCCCAGTTTATGCCGTTTGGGATGGTGAAGTGGTTGATGGTGGAATGAGTGTGAAAGGTTATGGTAGTAATGGGGGAGTAGGTGGCGCGATAGTTGTGAAACACCTTACCTCAAATAACCAACCATTCTACGCTGTGTATGGACATATCACCAACTTGAAAATTGCTGTTGGACAGAGAGTAACCATTGGACAACATATTGCTAATGTTGTTAATCTCTTTGATAGAGGCCAAGGATATATACCTCACTTGCATTTCGGCATCAACACCAAAAGTCCATCTTTCAAGGGATACACGGCAAATTGCCAAAATACTTTTGGCTTTGTTAATCCACAGAAATTCATAGAAACCACCACGGCGTTACAGTCAGCTCTGTTAAAACTGGACTCTACTATCACCGTCACTCCTAACCCCATCATACAAGGTCAATCAGTGACGATTACTGCCAAAATCAGCAATCGTGAAGGTACGAAAGATTTCTTGGGAACCATTTATGCGGCATTCCACCCAACCAATAGGAAGGCAACAAGTTTATCGTTGCCCGCCATTTTGCGAAGTGGCGAAACGAAGGTGGGCAAATAAACACTTGATGGTGCCCACCCTACACGGGCTGGATTTGTGGAGGTTGGTTTGCCAGCAGGTTTTATTTTAAATCCGCAATCCGATGATGATGTGGATTCAAGTAGTTGTAGGTTGGAGTGAGCGCCAGCGAACTCCAACCTACCAAATCTCCAAAGTGCGTAAAGTGAGTATATAAGTGCCCGTGTCAGACGCGAAGCGAGGTATTTGAAAAATGTGTCCGTCATGAAGGGTTAAATCATGATTAAATGTATGTCATCTTTTGTTTTCAACTCATTGAAAATACAGATGAAAAAATTTATTTAAAATAAATTTGAGGAATTTTGGCAAATATCACGTTAACTATAACTAAGAAGCACAGAATTTAATTTAAACAGAAAATAGTTGGGTTTGATTCACTAGGGGAGCAAGAAAATTTTTGGGGGTTTCCCCTAATACTTTCCATGGCCCAATAGTCTATATAAGCCAGGTAGGGTGGGCAACAGGTTTATCGTTGCCCACCATTTTGCGAAGTGGCGAAACGAAGGTGGGCTACACGGGCTAAAATTCTGTAAATTCTGATTCCGACAAAAGAGGAATTCTGGTTTTCACGTTCGGCGTGGGAACCAGAAAAACAATCAAACTATGCAATAATATAATTGGAGGAATAATTATGAAAGAAAGAGCTTTTCGTCGTTGGTGTCGAGGCGTGTCAACCACCATGGTAGCAATAATCTTAACCACCAGTGGACCTTGTTGGTCACAAACGCTGTTTCAAGAGGTTAGTGATCAAGTAGGTTTAACTTGGAAGGAGGGGGACCCTTATGGTATCTTTACGGTGGCGTGGCCGGATTTCAATTCTGATGGTTTTCCGGATTTATGGGCCTCACACCATGCCTTTTTTGGTCCACCTCCTCAATTGTTTATTAATCAAGCGGGCAGTAGTTTTACCAATATCATCGATACTAAACCGGGGCGTGGAGATTTGCATTGCTCAACTTGGGCGGACTTTGATAATGATGGCGACCCAGATGTTTATATCAATGCAGGAGCCGAAGCCGGCAAAGCGGATCCCACTGAAAGTTATCGACGAGTCTTGCTGGTGAATGACCATGGTCATCTGGTCGAGCAAGCCACCACATTGGGACTAAGTCCAGGCTATGGCAGTGGCCGATCAGCTTTGTGGTTTGATTGGGACAAAGATGGATTACTCGACATTGCTTTATTTAAGCGAGCCTGGAACAATAATGCAGTCCATCCGTCTCAACTTTTTGCCCAAACGGCAACTGGATTTGTGGAGGTTAGTTTGCCAACAGGTTTTATTTTAAATCCGCAAGCCGATGATGATGTGGATTCAACTCGGTTTGGAGTAGTGAGTGATTTATTTGGGGATGATGTTCCAGATCTGATCGTTTTTGATGGTAGTTCCAACCAACCCAGTTTTCTGGTGCGGGTCTATCGCAATGAAACAGTTGATTTAGAAGATATTTCTAACCGATTCCCCGTGGTCGGCGGCAGAGATGCAGTGGTGGCGGATTTTAACCAAGACAGTGTGCCCGACATTTTTATCGTGGATGGCAATTTATTTCAAGAGGCTACCCTCTTTCATCCCACTGGTAGCGGTTACCTTCAGGCACGCTTGGTGTTGCGTGGCGAGCAAAAACCTGGCGTGAGTTTTAAAACGCCAAACACCAAAGTCACTTTCGATTGTAGCAAGTGTCTTCCTCCAATTTTTATCGGATCGCATAAACTTTCCCCGAAAGGTAAAAATAGCAGTTCATTTACCTTATCGGCTACGGACCCGATAGTGAATGGGTTAGCTCGTCAAACTAAATATGGCACCTATATTAACTATGATAAAACGACGAGAGTATGGTCAGCCATAATGGTGGCGGATCCTTCCGACGAGCGTCTGCTACAAAAAGTTCTGATTGTCACTGCCAACAGTGATTTTTCGGACATAACGCCTATTAATTTTATGCCGGTGGCACCGAGAAACAGTAGAAGTGCTAAATTGCCCATTTATTTAGAGTATGACCCCTCCGTGGATGAATACGTTGACCGTAGTGCCGAAGCAGGTTTTATCTATCCACTTATCGGTTATTCGGTGGTAGCAGGAGATTTTGATAATGATATGGACCAAGATATTTATATCAGACAAGCTAGCTCGGCTGACGCAAAGGGTATGCCATTACAGTCGGTTTATTATGAAAATCAAGGTGACGGTACTTTTGTGGAGGTAGCTGATGCTAGAGGTGCTTTGATAAAAATTCGTGGTCCTGGGGAAGGTATCAGAAGTTTTGATATTGGTCCACCTATGGCGGTGGCGGATTACGATAATAACGGCTTTCTGGATATTTTGGTGGCGGTGGAAGAGTCCAAATTGGAAAATGGACACTTTTCGGTAGGGGCGCCCACGCATCTGTTTAAAAACCAAGGAAATGGTAATCACTGGCTACAAGTTGATTTACAAGGTACGGTTTCCAACCGGGATGCTATTGGTGCAAAAGTATTAGTTTACACGCCCGATGGTAAAGTTCAAGTGCGAATGCAAGATGGGGGTAATCATATTAGTGGTCAAAATCAGCACCGTCTTCATTTTGGGCTGGGTGCCAACACTCAAATCAATTCTATGGTGGTCGTTTGGCCCACCGGTAAACGTCAGACTGTTAGTAATGTTACGGTTGACCAAATTTTGCGGCTGGTGGAACAGAAAATGGCTGATTAGCGAGTTAGACCTCCGAGGTCTCGAAGACCTCGGAGGTCTGGCCGAAAGTTTCATTACTAGCCGGTGGCTTTACTGCTAAAACGTCAGACTGTTAGTAATGTTACGGCTGACCAAATTTGGCGGCTGGTGGAACAGAAAATGGCGGATTAGCGAGTTAGACCTCCGAGGTCTCGAAGACCTCCGAGGTCTGGCCGAGAGTTTCATTACTAGCCGGTGGCTTTACTACTAAAACGTCAGACTGTTAGTAATGTTACGGCTGAAGACTTGGACTCCAGCAAAATGGCATTACCCTTAATTTCTTCCTTTAGAGAATCCAGACGAGTTTAGTATCTTTACTGAGTTACGAACTAACTTGAACTTCGGGTTATAATTTCACGTTCAATTCAATACTGCTCAATTGAGCCTGTAAATTTTTCTCACAGGTGTCTTTTTGAGTGCGTAGAGACTGAATATCGATTTGATATTGTGCCAGTTTATCTTCTTCAGCAGCCAGCGCGGTGAGGTAACGTTCGCGTAAGCTACGTTCCTCTTGAGTACTTCCCAACACTTGTAAATTTTGGCGAAGACGTTCTTGATTTTTGAATATCGTGTTGAGGTCTTGTTCAATCAGGTTAATCTCTAATTGGAATTGATTGATTTGCTCGAGCAAATTGCTGATGCCTTCTAACAACCGCAGAGTTTTCTTATCAATATATTTCTTCTCCAGCCATAATTTTAACTGATCGCGTGAAGTGTTGCGGAGCGCGTAAATCGTTTTCCGCTCAATGCCTTCAGTCACGGTAAATCGTTGTCTTGAGGTGCTGGGTACCTCCACTCGGAAGCGATAAAAGTGTGCCGTGCGTTCTATCGGTTCTGGTGTGTCTATTAGTTCCCACCCAGGGTTAAAACGGTGTTCTATAAACAAATCTAAATCCCGTTCGGTCTTATTTTGGATGACATAAGTTTTCAGTTCCTCCTCGTAGTAATGCAGATACAGATTGCTGTACCGAATTCTGGCTTGATGCACTTCCTGTTGGTCACTGTGCGGTTCAATGCTAATAACACAACCCAGTTCTACTGAAAATGGCACTAATTGTTCGGCCCCTGGTGTCAGGGTATTGAGCATGGCTTCTCCTAAATACGTTTCATGTTCAAAGACCGTGAGAGGTCCCTGTTCTAAAGTTAAATCGGTAGTATTGTGGAAGAGCACGGCTGACATGGGATGGTGGGCACAGAGTTCACGATTGTAAATCGCTACTCGTTTGCCACTAAAGTGCGTTTGTAAAATGGGCACTAAGGCGGATTGTTGCCGCTTCACGGTGACCGGGTGGCTAATTTGGTATTGAAATAGGTCGCCGACGGCTACGGTCCGGGTGTGAATGGGGATCGAATGTTCTAAGGCGGCTGGTTTGATAGCCCGTTTTCTCAGTGGTGGTTCTCGGTCTGAAGATAGGTCCAGCTCCAACGAATAGTCGCCCAGGTCATCTAAGAGTTCAGCGTCTTCTAAATCATCCAATAAGAGGTCCTCGTCGGCTAATCCTTGGTAAGTTTCTACCGCGGGTTCTGAGAGCGGAGGTGCGTAGGCCAGTTCGGTTTTCACTTGGACTACGGGGCGCGGTTGGTAACGCGGAGAGTATAAATCATGGGTAAAGGATACGGGTAAACCGGCGACCAAGGATAAATTGACATTTTCCCAGTCTTCATCTTGGGTATTATCGACCAAGGCCCAGCCTTGAATCAAGGGTGAATTTTCATTTAATAGTAACCGATAAGAGGTTTTCCAAATGGGGGCTTCGATAATGTAACTGAGGTTAATCGTCCGCTCGCCTTTACCTTTAAAAAACACAGTCAGTTTTTTCAAATCTGGTTTCTTGGTGTTAATCAACACTGCTAGGAGGTGTTGTATATCTTGTGTTAAATTTTCATCCAATAAGGTCAGTTGTTTGATTTCCATAAAATCAAACGATTGCAAGGTGTTACCATTGACTAAGAGCGAGAGGTGGAAACTTTCTCTCTCCTTTTTACCCCAAGCCTGTTTGAGGATTTGAGTGCCCATCACTAGGCCGGTGACGGTGTTTGGTCCTATTTCTACCGCCACTTGAGCACCTTGTAATTGAGACCATAAACCACTCATGACCTCCGTGTTGGGTAATTCAATGGCGATCTCTCGTAATTGGTCAGCGAGGGAGATGGTGGAATCGTAACTGATACTGGTAATTAAGCCGCCATCCAAATCTAAGACGGTAAGTGATTTCAGCACGTCATTCATTTCAGAGGTACGAAAATGGAGGTCTAACGAAGTGTCACCACTGATTTGACCTTCGCGTTCAAAATGACCTACACCATGTTTAAAGAGGACGACTTTTTTGAGAGGGAGCATATTTGGTTTCCTGTAATTTTTTGGTAAATTTTGGTAGTAGTGCCTTGGGTAGTAATAACAGCCGCCGCCATCCTCCACTTTCTTTCTGGGAAAGGGGCCGGAGGTGAGGGCGATTAGAGTGAGTTAATCACTTTAGCACGTTGACAGAGTTTATTAATTTCCTCATACTTACGGTCGCCGGGGCGGTAAAGTTGAGAATAATGGTATTCATAATCACTGGCTTCATATAAAAAAGGAGTCGTGTTTTTCGGTATTTTCAAGCCGAGTTGTTCCAATAAGAAATGGCCGAGAGGTTTCAATGGCACCAGTGAAAATAACATTATGAATATAATCCAGAGAAAAAATTCGAACTCGGTCATGGTGTAAGTATTTATAGATTTGACAACTCCAGATTTGACAACTTTAAAAAAGTTGTCAAATCTAAACTCCAGATTTGACAACTTTAAAAAAGTTGTCAAATCTAAACTCCAGATTTGACAACTTTAAAAAAGTTGTCAAATCTAAAACTTATAAGGTGAATATTAACAGATCTAAAATTCCTTCTCAAGAGGAGACTTTAATTAAAATCACTTGAAACATAAACGTTATTAACACCTATATTTTATCTGAAATTCTATCTATTTAATTTAAACAATTTGCCCTCACTTCTTTATTTCAATCTTTTCATGTTATAATTAAATTTATTAAACTATAAGAATTTTAACTGAATTTTTTTAGCCCGTCCGCTATTATAAAAAAATAAAGTTAATTCAAACTGTTAAATAACTCACCTTATGCACGGTTAACTCAACCCCCCCCTGCCCCTCCTTGTTAAGGAGGGGAGTACACCATGCCAACTCAGTTGACGTATACTCCCCTCCTTAACAAGGAGGGGCCGGGGGTGGTTATGCGTAAGGTGAGTTATAGTAATATCCTTATCCAGTTGTCCCATAATGAGTTTGGCCAGCCAGCAGGGATAACACCCCTCGAAGGGGTGTTATCCCTCGAAAAGTACAACAGTAGGTGAGTATTACTATAAATAACCAACTTGATAAAAGAATTTTTCAATAAGAATTTATATTTCAGCAGTTGAAAAATTGGACTAAATAGAAACAATAAATTATCTTAATTAATTTTAATAATTAAATTAATTAAGAAAATTAAGATCAACATATTTAAGGAGAGACATGAGATGTCTGATGCTAAAGTCTATGAAGTATTACCCCAAATAGCCAAGATGGCGCATATTACCGAAGACAAATATCAACAAATGTATGCGCAATCGATTTCGGCTCCGGCCAGTTTTTGGGCCGAGCAAGCCAAGACGTTTGTGACTTGGTTTAAAGAATGGGATAAGGTCCAAGACTGTAACTATTACGAAGGCAAAATTCAATGGTTTGACGGCGCGAAATTGAACGTCTCCTATAATTGCCTGGACCGCCATTTAAGCACTCGTGGCGACCAAGTGGCGATTATCTGGGAAGGTGATGATCCCAAAGTAGATAAAAAAATTACCTATCGTGACTTGTATGAAAGAGTCTGCCGCCTAGCCAATGTCCTGAAGGCACAAGGCGTGAAGAAAGGAGATAGAATCTGTATTTATTTACCGATGATTCCAGAAGCGGCGGTCGCTATGTTGGCTTGCACTCGCATTGGTGCTATTCATTCCGTGGTGTTTGGTGGTTTTTCGCCAGAAGCCTTAAAAGACCGCATCCAAGATTCCATCTGCGAAGTGGTGATTACTTCAGATGAAGGATTACGCGGTGGACGACCCGTGCCATTGAAAACCAATGTCGATAAAGCATTGACTCAATGTCCTTCGGTGAAAAAAGTCATTGTGGTCAAACATACCGGTAATGAGATTCCATGGAAAGATGGACGCGACTTGTGGTACCATGAAGCAGTGGCCAAGGTTTCCACTGACTGTCCGCCAGAGCCAATGGATGCTGAATCTCCTTTGTTTATTTTATATACCTCCGGCTCCACCGGCAAACCTAAAGGTGTGTTGCATAGCACGGGTGGTTATTTGGTTTATGTGGCCATGACTCATAAATATGTCTTTGATTACCACGATGGCGATATTTATTGGTGTACTGCCGATGTCGGTTGGGTAACGGGGCACTCTTATATTGTTTATGGGCCGCTGGCCAATGGGGCGACGACCTTGATGTTTGAAGGAATTCCCACCTATCCAGATGTCAGTCGATTTTGGCAAGTAGTGGATAAGCACCAAGTTAATATTTTCTACACGGCTCCTACCGCCATTCGTGCTTTAATGGGGAAAGGAGATGGCCCAGTCAAATCCACTAGCCGCCAGAGTATTCGTGTACTGGGTAGTGTTGGGGAGCCGATTAATCCCGAAGCGTGGGAATGGTATTATCGCGTCGTCGGTGATGAGCGGTGTCCCATTGTCGATACTTGGTGGCAAACCGAAACCGGTGGTATTTTAATTACTCCCTTACCCGGTGCCACCAAGCTCAAACCAGGCTCGGCGACTCGTCCATTTTTCGGGGTGATTCCAGCTTTGGTCAGTAATGAAGGAGAAATTCTCGAAGGTGTGGCCGAAGGTAATTTAGTGATTACGCAGGCTTGGCCGGGTCAAATGCGGACGATTTATGGTGACCATCAACGCTTTATCGACACTTATCTCAAAACTTACCCCGGTAACTATTTTACCGGTGACGGGGCGCGGCGTGATGCCGATGGTTACTACTGGATTACTGGACGAGTCGATGATGTGATTAACGTGTCTGGTCACCGTTTGGGTACCGCCGAAGTGGAAAGCGCATTGGTATTGCATGAAGCCGTTGCCGAAGCCGCCGTGGTCGGCTATCCGCATGATATTAAGGGTCAGGGCATTTATGCGTATGTCACTTTGATGGCGGGCGTGGAACCCAGTGAAGAATTACGCAAAGATTTGATTAAGTTGGTGCGAGAAGAGATTGGCCCCATTGCCACGCCCGACGTGATTCAATGGTCTCCTGGTTTACCCAAAACGCGCTCCGGTAAAATTATGCGCCGAATTTTGCGTAAAATTGCGGCCAACGAGTTGGATAGCTTAGGAGATATCTCCACTTTGGCGGATCCAATGGTGGTAGATAACTTAATACAAAATCGTGCGAATAAGAAGTAAGGATAGTGTAGCCACCGGCAGTCCGTAATCCGTAGTAATCCGTAGGGTGGATTAAGCGAAGCGTATCCACCATCTGGTGCTAAACCTCACGGGTCGTTTGTTCGACGAAGTTTATCGGCCTGAATGGTGGATACGCTTCGCTTAATCCACCCTACGGACCACGGACTACCGAATTGTTAATTCCTAATTTTCCACTAAACAGTTATGACCGACCATTCTACTACCTCCACCAACCAAGATTGGCTTCATTTACAACAACAATATTGGGAACATTGGTTAACCTTAACGCGACAACTGTTTAATCTGCCAGCAAGTGAATTAAATAAGATGTCAGCCACTTCTCCCTGGGGCGATGCCTTAGAATTATGGTGGCAAGCCTTGGCCCCAAAGGTTGATAACGACCATCATGCGGTGTTTAGAAAATTTATTGACCAAGGTAAAATTTATTTTGGCTTCAATCAAGAATTTTTAAAGATTTTACAAACTCTTTCTGACAATCATCCCACTGCGGAGCAGGATTGGCAACAATTGTGGGAGAATAGTTTCGTTGAATTAAAAGACCATTTTAATCGCTTACTCAATGACGGCAAAACTGGTCTGGGTTTTTGGGAATTGCCGTTAGAAAATTGGCAACGTACCTGGTCGAGCTTATTTAATCTCCCCAGCGATTGGCTTCAACACTTACAAACGGAGGCGCTGACGAAAGGACAGCAATGCTTTAGTCACGAATGGGAACGTTGGTTTTCCATTCCTGGCGTGGGACACTTACAAAATTGGCAAACTCGTTATCAAGTACGGGCCAAACTATGGCTTAATTATCAACAAGCACATGAGCAATATATCAGCCTCTTTAGTAAAATCGGCATTCTCACCGTGGACTTGCTACGCGATAAAATTATCCAATTGGGTCTGCAAGGTCAATCGGTCAATAATTTACGGGCGACTTATGACTTGTGGATAGATTGTGGCGAAATCGCTTATGCTAAAATAGCCAGTAGCGACGAATATAGAAAAAATAATGCTAACCTTATCAATGCGTTAATGGCACTGAAACAACATGAACGTCAACTGATGGATGAATTACTTAGCGCCTTAAATATGCCCACCCGTAAAGACTTTGATACGCTGGTCTATCGAATGCAACAAATGCGGCGAGAATTAAGAGCCAGACCCTTACCGTCAGTGCCTGATCATAGTGCCGTCCTCGCCGCTTTGCAAAAAGAAGTGGAAGCCTTACGAGCGGAACTGAATACTCTCAAAACTTCGTCGAAAAAAGCGTCCAGTCGGACGAAAAAGACGTTATCCAAAGAAACGCCTCCCGGCCCGCCCACTTCTGCTTCATAGTCATCCGGTTTTCTCATTTTCATATTAGGAATTCATCTCATGCTACCATTCCAAATCCGTCCAGACCAAGCCGTTCAGGAAATGCTAGAGTTTAATCAAAAACTCGCCGAGGGACTTAAAACGTTGACTCAGATTGGCCAAATCGATGTGGGGATAACTCCCCGCGAAGCCGTTTATCAAGAAGATAAATTAGTGTTATACCGTTACCGGCCAATTGTTGGTAACCCTAGTCCCATACCATTATTAATCGTTTATGCACTGGTCAATCGACCGTACATGGTGGATTTACAACCAGACCGCTCCCTGGTAAAAAATTTATTGGAAGTGGGACAAGATGTGTACTTGCTTGACTGGGGCTATCCCGATGGTGCGGACCGTTATCTTACCTTAGATGATTATATCAATGGGTATTTATATCGTTGTGTGAAAGCGATTTGCCGACGACATACCTTGGAGAAAATTAATCTCCTGGGCATTTGTCAAGGAGGAACTTTTAGCTTGTGTTATAGTGCGATTTATCCCTCCAATGTTCGCAATTTGATTACTATGGTAACTCCGGTGGATTTTAAAACACCGTCTAATTTACTCAGTCATTGGATGCAACAAGTCGATATTGATTTGTTAGTAGATACGGTCGGGAATATTCCCGGCGAGTTGCTTAATTGGACCTTTTTATCGCTCAAGCCATTTCGTCTTACGGGCCAAAAGTATTTGGACATGATCGACAGTTTAGGCAACGTAGAAGCGGCTAAAAATTTTTTAAGAATGGAAAAATGGATTTTTGACAGTCCGGACCAGGCCGGTGAAGCGTTTCGTCAATTTATTAAGGAGTTTTTCCAAAAAAACGCGCTGATTAAAAATAAAGTGATGTTGGGAGAGCATCGAGTGGAATTAAAAAATGTAACCATGCCGGTGTTAAATATTTATGCCACGGAAGACCATTTGGTGCCATCAGAAGCCTCTACCGCGTTAAAACAGTATGTGGGGACGGAGGATTATACTGAAGCCCCGTTTAACGGCGGACATATTGGAATTTATGTCAGTCGGCGAGCGCAAAAAGAGGTTCCGGCCACCATTAGTAGATGGTTGGAAGCGAGGACATAAGTATCAATGCCATTAAATTAAGCCGGCCAAAGAAACCTTGAAGGTCTAAAACCAGACCTTCAAGGTTAAAACCAGACCGGGGAATGGCATTGCGGCTAAAGCCTCTACTCCAACCGGCTAAAGCCTCACTGCCATTAAGTTAAGGAATCTCCTGGTCAGGTGTTAACCTTGAAGGTCTGGTTTTAGACCTTCAAGGTTTCTTTCGCAGGCTTAACTTAATGGCATTGGGACATAAGTAGGGGGGCCGAAATTTTCTAGTCTAATCCTCTCGTTCGCTCCGCGTGGGAATGCCGCCGTGACGCTCGGCGTTACGACACTTAGACTCACCAGGCCAGGTAGGCCAGGTAGGGTGGGCCACAGGTTTATCGTTGCCCACCATTTTGCGAAGTAGCGAAACTAGGAGGCTTTGCAGCAGCTCGTGCGCTTTCCACGCGCAATGATTCTCCACACACGGCGAGTCGTCCTTGGGATAAAGACCGTGATGGTTTTGTGCTTGGCGACGGTGCTGGGGTAGTGGTGTTAGAGGAATATGAACACGCGAAACGACGTGGTGCTAAAATTTATGCCGAGTTGATAGGCTATGGCATGAGCGGCGACGCTTACCACATGACTTCTCCTCCCGAAGATGGCGATGGCGCACGACGTTGTATTGTGAATGCGCTCACCAATGCCCGGTTAAATCCTGACCAAGTAGATTATATTAATGCCCATGGCACCTCTACTCAGATGGGAGATAAAGTTGAAACTTTAGCGATTAAAAAAGTTTTTGGTGACCATGCGAACAAATTAGCCGTTAGTTCCACTAAATCTATGACAGGCCATTTACTAGGGGCTGCTGGTAGTGTGGAAGCTATTTTTGCTATTTTAAGCCTCCGCGACCAAGTGGCTCCTCCTACTACCAACTTGTTTAACCTTGACCCTGAATGTGAAGGATTGAATTATGTGCCTCATCATGCCAGAGAAATGAAAATGGAGGTAGTGTTATCTAATTCATTTGGGTTTGGAGGAACTAATGCGGCGTTGGTATTTAGGCGGTTATAATGAGACCGTAAGAAAATACGAAAGGAGGTGTTGGTAAAACAAACTGCCATCGCCTTTCATTCTTACGTGTTGACAAGGATAGAATACTCCCTCAATAATTCCGATACTTTTTTGAAATCAAAGAGAGAAGTGGTATTTGACACCTTGACGGTTTTTGCGACGGTTACGACGGTTCTCTACTTGCAAATAGTCATTGATACTGCTATAATATAATCAACCAAACCTAGTTACTGGTTAGCCCAGGAGAACTATGATGACTTTAACTACTGCCAATCAAATTGCCAACTATTTCATTCATGTCGCTAATGAAACGGGTTCTTATCTCAGCAATCTCAATTTACAAAAATTGGTGTATTATGCCCAGGCATGGCATTTGGCACTGTATGATGCCCCGCTGTTTGAAGAAGATTTCGAGGCGTGGGTACATGGGCCGGTGATTCCTTCTTTATATGGGGAGTACCGATTATTCGGCTGGCGACCTATTTTGAAAGAGGTGTCCACGCCAAACTTTCCCGAAACTTTGCAAATTTTTTTGCAAGAAGTGACGGAAGTCTATTTTAGTTGTGATGCCTTTGATTTAGAACGGATGACTCACCATGAAGAACCGTGGTTAAAAGCGAGAGGAGAATTGCAGATGGATGCTCCTTCACAGGCGATTATTTCCAAATCATCTATGAGAAATTATTACAAAGATCGTGTCCAAGAACAAGATTAAAAAAATTCCCATTTCGTCAACCCAGTTAACCAACATCAGACCATCTTCCCTAGCACTAGAGGGGTTGTTGAGATTTTCCTTCAAATATTACACTGAAAATGACAAATTTTCGGTGAAAGGTCAAGATGCTGAATATTTTCTCTCGTTATTGAACAGACTCCGGGACCTCTCAAAATGGACGTACAACGAAATAGTCAATAGCCGTAGTGACAGTCTTCGTTGTCATCGTATCACCTGGGAAGAAACTACGGAAAAAGGTTTTGGAATCCCCTCTGAAGAGCAGTTGGTGGGTACTCCCTATCAGTTGTTTGAAGTCTCTTTAAATAAAGGCCGAGTACATGATTTTTTTGTTGAAAATACAGCTTACATAGTTTGGTTAGACCCTGATCACCGACTTTATGGTGAGAAAAAATAGTCAGGTAGTTGTTCATTACACCAACGTGTTGATGAGGAAAGAACACTCCTTGAACAGGTAAATATTATGGACTCCATAAGAATCAAGAATTTAAGAAGTATCATAGACACCGGCGACATTCCCATCAAACCCTTAACCATTTTAGTGGGTGCTAACAGCACGGGCAAAAGTACCTTTTTGCGTAGTTTTCCGTTGTTGCGTCAAAGTGTCGAAACTGCTACGAACAACCCAATACTCTGGTATAAACAAGATGGTGTGGACTTTGGTTCCATAGAAGAAGCGATTCGTACTTCCGCGAAAGAGGTTTCCTTTGAATTCAACTTTAACTTAGAAGCGAACACCAACAAACAAAAAAGTAGAAGTTTGTCTCATGAGGAAACCTATGTAGTAGTTGCAGATAATCAACTGCGTGTTGGCATGGAATTAACCTCTCGTGACAACAATGAATTAGATAATCAGGTCGCCAAATTAACCATCAGTTTGGGAATCGATAAAGCCATTCTTGAGTTTGACAAGTCGGGTAAAATAACCCATTTTGAGGTTAATACACGTCCTTTTACGAGACTTTTTAAATCACTGCAAATGTACAGAACGGCTAACTTTTTGCCATCCATTCTGGAATGGTCTGAAGAAATTTCACCGGAAAGAAACACGGTGTATAGAAGACAAAGAATAGTTATCGGAACAAGGATGGCTATGGGAACAACGTTTGGGTATAATACCACTCAGAGCGAGTATCAGAGAAATCTTTTGGAAAGTTTAAAAAACCTGTTGCACGACTCCACAAATCTAATTGAGAAAGTCCTACCTGTTGCCTCAAAGATAGGAATAGGTGGCAGTAGAGAGACGTTTTTATCAAATTTTGGGGAATTTCATGACCCCGAAATATGGAACCGGCAGGTATCCGAATTAACCGAAGACAGTAACATCTTGCAACAAATTCGTGATGTCTTCTTTGCCTGCCATATCCCAAATCTACTCGTATCTGCTGACCAGCGCCTGGCGTACTTTGCCGATAAGGTTCAGTATCTAGGACCCCTTCGTGTGAAGGCCGAAAGATACTATCGTCTGCAAAATCTAGCGGTGGAAGAAATCGATCATCGAGGTGAAAACTTGCCTATGTACCTCAATTCTCTTTCTGAGTCTCAAAGAAATGAGTTTGCGGAATGGTCAAACCAATATTTTGGAATCCAGGTAAATATAAAAAAGCAGGGGGGACAATTAGCGATTCAGGTTAAGGAACAAAATCACCCGCAACTGAAAAATTTGGTGGATGTGGGCTTTGGCTATTCGCAATTGTTGCCGGTGATGGTACAATTATGGTCGTTGCGTTCTCAAAATCTAAGACGTTCCCCATGGACCAAGCCCATTCCATCTTTGATTGCTATTGAACAACCGGAATTGCATTTACATCCCCGACTACAAGCACAATTAGCTGACGTGTTTGCTTACTTGGTAAAACCGAGTGATAAGCGCAAATCGTCTGCGTTTCGTCTTCTCATTGAGACTCATAGTGAAACCATCATCAATCGTCTTGGTCAACTCATTCAACGGGGTGACTTGTCTCCTGCGAATGTGCAAATCGTGTTATTTGAACCTGATAAAGATCAGGGAGGAACTAAAGTTCGTACCACTACTTATGATGACGAAGGCTGTTTAATTGATTGGCCTTATGGCTTTTTTCTGCCCCACTTGAGATAAATTTATGCTGATGGTTCTCACGGAGAAGGCTTTGGAAAAGGGGATTTCGAATTATACCCTTTCTGCACTAATTAACTGTCTGGAGAATATCCTGAAAGCACGTTTTGAGGGTAAACATATTGTCCTGGCAAATTCAGGGAAAATTTCCCCCTCTCTTTCGAACCTCCATCTTTGTAAAAGTGCAGAAATCGCCTTAGAAAAAATTTTTGACGAGTTTCCACAATATGGCGGATTACGAGATAAGGTAGCCAGTTACCTCCAAATAGTAGAACCTTCTCGAACTGGAATAGAAATTATTAGGAAAAATCAACAGACTATCGTTGAAGTACCAATTTGGTATTTCGGAGATACTGAAGCGATTCAAAAAACTATTTTACTTACCGAAAACCAAGAGGATGCAAAATTATATATTCACTTACTTGAAGCCTATCTCACCACTAACCAAGTTGACTTTGAAATTCGTGTAGAAGCCTCTACTCGTGGGGCTGGAGGAAATAATATAAAATCGGAACTTGACCAACAATGTCATTCCAAAACGTTTTGTTTGAGTATCGTTGATAATGATCGCTATGGCCCTGATGATGCACTTGGGGAGACTGCCAAACGTGTCCAATCAGGTTGGCAAGACCAATCAGGTTGGCACTGTATGGAGAGAAGTGGCAAGTCAAATCTAGTTAAAGTGATAATTTTAAAGGTGAGAGAAATTGAAAACCTAATTCCGACTCGCCTGATTCGAGAGGCCCTTCCAAAATCTATGTCCAATAGAGTCTATGCGCTGGAAAATTGGGAGGAACATGGTTCAAAAGATTGTCCAGAAGAATGGCGAAAATTTATTGACCTGAAAAAGGGATTACGTGGTTATGATGTTTTGCATTGGCAAAAAGGCTCTCTATCAGAAAAATGTTGGTCAGAATTTATGGTAATGGTGGGCCAACAAAGTTTGAAATTAAAAAAAGATGTAAAAATGGAACTAGCTGTGCTAAACGTAAAGATTGTGAATGTCTGTTATGGGAAGGATTAGGGGATGAAATTCTTTCTCAAGTAATTGAATATTTTGGTAAACATAACTACCACAACCTAGCAAAAAAATTCTTTGACTTTCAAGATGAGTCCTTGAAAGAATTAACCGAGGAACTATTGGCATGGTGTTGTGCTTTAGAACGCATTCGTTGTTAATTGTGGTTTCGGGAATTCGTTTTGCTCATTCCCGAAACAGGCACCTTTGATACCGTTGCGTAAGGTGAGTTATCCATTATCCGCTGTCACCCTTAACAATTCCTCCAGCCAGGTAGCCAGGTAGGGCCACAGGTTTATCGTTGCCCACCATTTTGCGAAGTAGCGAAACTACACGGGCTTGTGTATAAGGATGACCGCAGAGCGTGGTAACGAGAGTTAAAGTATCATGGACGTAAGCGCGTGGGAACGAGAAAAAACACGTTTTGGACGAGACGTGTTGGACCACCGCCGCCCAAAACGTGTGTTGGGACTCCGATCGTTAAATGGGTGATTCCTTAACTTAATGGCAGTGACGCCGAGCGTCTCCACGGCATTCCCACGCCGAGCGTGTGAACGAGGTAAAAGTTAAGGAATCCCGCGGTCAGGTTTTAACCTTGAAGGTCTGGTTTTAGACCTTCCAGGTTTCTTTGGCCGGCTTAACTTAATGGCATTGACGCGGAGCGTGGGAACGAGATGATTAGTAACTAATTTTCAACTTTTCAACTTAAAGGACACAACTACAATGATGGCACTGGCTATGACACTTCACTTCCTATCGGTAATTATCTGGGTAGGCGGAATGTTTTTCGCTCATATGGCATTACGCCCGGCGGCTAATGAGTTACTAGAACCTCCTCAACGGCTCCCTTTGATGGCGGCTATTTTGGGTCGTTTTTTCTCTGGTGTCTGGGTAGCAATTGGTTTGCTGTGGAGTTCTGGGCTGTGGGTAATTTTTGGTTTTTATGGTGGTATGGGAAAAGTGGCTATCTCGGTCCATCTCATGTCGGGGATTGCTCTGGTGATGACTGTTTTATTTATGTTTATCTTTTTTGTGCCATTTCCCAAATTGAAACAAGCAATTGTGAGCAAAAATTTTCCAGAAGCCGGGTCATCTTTGGCGGTCATTCGCCAAGTTATCGTGGTCAATTTGTCATTGGGAGTAATTACTACCGTGGTAGCAACGGTAGGAAAATATTTTTGGTAGTGAGTCACCAGGCAGTGGTGTCTCAAGATATAGTAATATTCATCTACTCTTGTACTTCATTATTCTCAGAGACCCGTACACGGGGTAGTTCCTCCAAATTAATGGAGGTCTTAAAAGTCAAAGAGTTATACCGAGTCTAAGGTTTCCTAAGCCTCGAAGGCTTAGGAAACCTAAGCCTCTGCCAGATTTTTTCTCGTTCCACGCTCCGCGTGGGAATGCCGCCTAGACACTCGGTGTCGTGCATAAGCACGGGATGCCGAGCGTCTCCCGAATCGGCATTCCCACGCGGAGCATGGAACGAGAAGATTTTCAGTATAGGCACTTAGGATTAACTTAATGATATTGGGACTGTGGTGGTGTATAAGAATGGAGGAATATTATTACTATATCATGCACGAGTTTCTGAATTACCAATAAATTCTACAATAAATGAGGAACCCTTCCCTAATTGGCTTTCACACCATACTTTACCTTTCATTGCCTCCACTAATTTTTTCACAATAAACAAACCTAATCCCGTAGAATTTTCTTGTCCCGTAGGTGCCGGCGTTAAACGACTAAACTTACCAAATAACTTGTTCTGATCTGCTTCACTTAAGCCAGGCCCTTCATCTTGTATTTCACAACGGACCGTGTTTGCCAACTGAGTTAACCGGATATAGATAGTTTTATCAAAAGGAGAATATTTAACCGCATTGGAGAGCAGATTGTCAAAAACTCGTTGAATAAGATAAACATCAGCCAAAGTGTAATATGACTCTGGCTTAGGCTTAAAATTTAAAGTAATGTTTTTCGCCTGCGCCGGCACCACATAGCGATTCACCAAAACCTGTAGTATGGGCAAAATATCCAATTCTTGAAGAGAAACTTTCATGTTCTCGGATTCAATAAGATTCACCTCCAACAGATTATTCACTATCTCAAACATTTGTTTGGAACTGATGAGAATCATATTCACCATTTCCGTGACCTCGCTCTTAGCTAGCGTATCATAGTCACCGATAATTAGATCGGCCAGCCCTTGAATTGCTGACAGTGGATTTTTTAAATCATGGGCGGCAATCGCTAAAAATTCCTTTCTCTCCTGATCCAGTTTTAGTAATGCCGTATTTTTTTGCTGTAACTCTTGAGTCCGTTGGGCAATTTTTTCCTCTAAGTTGGCGTAAAATGCTATTAATTTCTGTTCTTGATGATAACTGTGTAAGGCTTCGGTGACCGTTAATTTAAAATCTTCAAATTCCCAAGGTTTGGAAATGTAACGATATAATTTGGCATAACGGATCGCATTGCCTAACGCTTCAAATTCGGCTTGACCGGTTAACATGATGGTAAGCGTGTTGGGGGATAGCGTATGAACCTGTTTGAGTAATTCATCTCCTCTCATCTGAGGCATGATACAGTCAGAAATCACTAATGCAATTTCATCACCATTGGCCAATAACTCTTGACAAAGTTCTAAACATTCTTCGCCGTTATCTACCATCTCAATCAGATACTCATCGTGGGTGAGATTTGACAACTGTTCAAAAGTTGTTAAATCGGTTTCACTCTTAACAATTTTATGGAGTTCTATTTCCAAACTATCTAAAATGGAAGCGTCATCGTCAACGCAAATAATCGCTATTTGATTCATAGAGTGGCCAAACTTAATCGTATCACGTCAATAAATTCTTTACTACTCCAAGGTTTAAATAGGCAACGATGCAAATTCGCTTCCTGTTGCGCCCGTTCAATCGCTTGTTGGTCGGCTTGGCCGGTCAACATGATTTTAATGGTGTTAGGTAATTTTTGGTGGACTTGAACCAAAAATTCGTCACCTTTCATGCCCGGCATTAACCAATCGGAGACTACGACTAGAATCTCAATCTTCTCATTGAGTAACTCATCGATAATTTCTAGTGCCTCCTCGGCACTTTCTGCAAATTCGTAGTCGTAAGCATCCGCAAACGCTTTTTGTAGTTCAATCTCCAGATTTTCTAAGACTAGGGTCTCATCATCAACGCAGATAATCACTCGTGTAGTCATCATATTTCCTATATATCTTTCAACCACCCCCAGCCCCTCCTTGGTAAGGAGGGGAGTAAACACCACCTGAATCATGGGGAGTATTCCCCTCCTTAGCAAGGAGGGGCTAGGGGTGGTTAACCAGTAAAGTGGCCGTAAAGCCGTGTTAATTACGTTCTCACCATCGGTAACAAGACCGTAAAGATGGTTTTCCCCGGTTGGCTGTTAACCTCAATAGCACCTTGGTGTTTGTCAATAATCTTTCTAACAATGTCCAGTCCCAAACCGCTACCTTCACCAGCAGGTTTAGTGGTAAAAAATGGTTCAAAGATTCGGGGTTGAATTTCCTCTGGAATACCAGACCCATTATCGGCAATACTAACGGCAATCTGATTATCCAGTAACTGGGTAGAAATCGTCAGGATTCCCTTGTTCTTCATGGCCTGTAGGGCATTGTGAATTAAATTGGTCCAAACCTGATTCAGTTCATCTGGATAACACCAAATTAGAGGTAACTCGACATACTGTTTAACCACCTCCACACCTTGTTTCAATTGACTTTGATAAAGTATTAAGATGGTCTCAATACCTTCAATAAGATTAGCCTGAACTGGTTTTCCAGAGACATCAAAGCGGGCAAAACTTTTCAGGGCAAAGATGGTCTTGGTGGCACGCTCGGAAGCAGTGAGAATAGAGTCGGTGCTCTTCTGCAAAACCGCCAGTTGATAAGCCATCTCTAAAATAGAGGCACTTTCCGGGGTTCTTAAGAGCGGTAAAAAATCTAAAATTTCTTCATTGATACCAATACTGATCAGCTTGTCAACCACCGCTTTGGCATTATTAATACCCTGAGTTTCTAACTGTTCCGTCAACGATTTTTTCAGTTGGCGTTTTTCTCGAGTAGAGAGTGACGGTCGGTCGCTGGTGATTTTTTGTAACAGGGCGAAAAAGTCTCGTTCGTGGTCTGCCGACAATGACTTGAAAAAGGTAGGCAACTGTGGTAAGCTCTGCTTCAAAAATTCGGCAATATTACCTACGGAAGAGCGTATGGCACCGAGAGGTGTGTTGATTTCGTGGGCAATCCCAGCCACTAAATGTCCTAAGGCAGCCATCTTTTCAGATTGAACTAGCATGGTTTGAGTGGTCTTTAGGTGTTCTAGGGTTTGCGCAAGTTCCTGCGCACGTTGTTGGGATTCGCGTTCGCTGACGAGTAATCGGAGATCACCATCAATAATCTCTTTAAATTGCCATAATAAGGCTTGGTAAAGAGAGGCGTAGTGTCTCGTTTTGCTGTCTAAAACGCAGATGGTGCCAAAAATCTCCTGATTGGGCCAGATTAAAGGCACCCCTAAGTAAGAAATCATATTTAACTTAACGTCGGGATTATTTTGCCAGACTGGGTCTTCTAAGGCGTTAGGGACCTGTAACAGATCTCGTTTCGCCATGACCGTTTCACAGTATAAGCCGGTGTTTAACTTCGCCTTTTCGTTTTCTTCGTAGGGATTATTATCAGTATGACTGCTAATGAATACCTCGATTTCTGGCGGTAAAATTCGCATAATCAGACCCGCAGGTACATCAAAAATATGTGCCATCAAATCTACAGTTTTCTGCCATTTTTCGAAATAAGAAGTTGGGATTTCAATATGTTTATTAATATGTTCATTCAACATTTTTCATGATCTCACTTTGGGGAGTAAAAATTTTTTCGCCAGATCGAGGCATTTTAAGTTGCCCTCCACCAGAGAGAGTTTTTATTTCCCTTTCCTGGTAACTGTGTGTTATGGGTGTTTCTGTAACATCAAATAGTTATACAAATTACTGCGTAAGTCCTAAGAGTTTTTAGCAAAAATATTGTACCTTTTTTTAGTGATAGGGTCAACAAGTCGTAAATTAGTTAATAATATACTATTTTTAATAGTGAATATGTAAGGTGAGTGAATTGAATTTTAATGCCTCCCAAATCTGGAGTTGTCAAATCTGACCGGACCCAAGATTTGACAACTTTCGCAAAGTTGTCAAATCTGACCGGGCCCAAGATTTGACAACTTTCGCAAAGTTGTCAAATCTGACCGGGCCCAAGATTTGACAACTTTCGAAAAGTTGTCAAATCTAAACCACAAATCTAAACCGCGTCAAGATTTGACAACTTTCGAAAAGTTGTCAAATCTGAATTTTTCCCAGATTTTCCGATAACGCAGTTCTAACTGTTGGGTAAAGGTCGGTGCATCCATGAGCGGAGAATTTTGCATTCGTTCTCGCATCGTGGCCCGGAGCGTTTGTAACTGAGTGGGATTCTGGGCCAAGTCTATGCAGATGCGCAAATATTCTTCTGGTGAGTGTGCAATTAATTGAGTTAAGCCGATGGTTGATAAAATACTTAATCCTAACCGTGAGACTTGTCGGGTGCCGACCCAAGTGACCACGGGGATTCCCATCCACAGGGCTTCACAGGTGGTGGTGCCGCCATTGAAGGGGTAAGTATCGAGGGCTATATCGATTTGATGATAAGTTTTTAAATAGTCTGGGGCTGGCCCACGCGCTTCAAAAATGAGTTGCGAAGGTTGGCAGCCAGCGTCAAGAAAACGTTGGGTTAGTTCTTGTTTAGTCACTGCATCCGCCTCGTGATTGAGTTTAAGCAAGAGTTTGGCTTGGTCAATGCTGTTCAAAATCTTGGCCCATAAAGTCAGTAGTGGAAGACTGTATTTGACCGAATGATTGAAGCAACCAAAGGTAAGTTGGCCCGTACTAAGAGACGGTAGCTCATTAATGGCAGGACTTTTTGGATTTGGTTGATAACAAAAGAGTGAAGCCGGCATAGGTAGCGGCTCTTCGGCACTGAGATTATCGTTGAGTCCCGCTACGTCGACATAATTGTCGGTGAGACGATAATCTATGGCCCGGATTCCCGTGGTAGTAGGCAGACCCAAATAATTGATTTGGATTGGCGCGGGTTTGCGGGCAAACGTCAACAGTCTATTATAATTGGTATGTCCTGACAGGTCGACCAGAATATCAATCTGGTCGGCTCTAATTTTAGCCGCTAAAGCGTCATCCGACAAATCTTCAACTTGACACCAGTTATCAATCCATCCTTGTACGCCCTTGGTAATGTCATCAACATGGGGTTGAGTATGATAGCAAAAAATTTCAAAGTTGGTGTGGTCATGGTGAGCTAAAAATTGCAGAAAATAAGCCACCGAATGTTTGTAAAAATCCCCGGAAACGTAACCGATGTTCAAACGTTTAGTGGGAGTACGAGGATTTAAAGGCGGCTGAATCAAAGTCGCTAACGGCATCGCGTGTTGTTCATCAAATTTTTGATATTCCTTGAAAATGCTAGAATTCTCTCGTAACGAATAATTTAAAGTCATTAACAGGTGTTGATGTGCGCTGATATGATAAGGGTTGAGGTCTAGTGCCTGGTTAGCCAGTACGATTCCCTCCTCCACTTGTCCTTGGTAAACCATCTTGTTTATAGACAACTGATAATAGAGGTCAGCATCATCTGGCGTTATAGATAAGGCCAATTCGAGGGTTGCCGTTGACTCTGAGATTTTCTCATCTCCTCTGAGTGCCAGTGCCAGAGGTTGGTGAATAGCAGTATTCTGCGGTTCCAGAGTTAACGCTCGACGCAGACAGGTGACCGCTTCGGCATGACATTTTAGTTCAATGAGTGCAATGCCTAAGTTTTGATAGCCTTGGGCAAACTGAGGAGACAATTGTACGGTCCGGCGATAACATTCGACCGCTTCGGTAAAACGTTTAAGGCTGGTCAAGACGTTGCCTAAGCTATTGTAGTAATCATAAGCGCTGGGATTCAGCGTGATGGCTTGCTGAATTTTTTCCAGGGCAATTTCATTCTGGTCACGATGCGCATTGACCGCGCCTAATAAATGCCAAGCATCACTGTTTTGGGGGTCAAGCTCTAAAATTTGCTGACATAGGTCTTCGGTCGCTGATAATTCACCGGCTTCTATGTGTTGTATGGCTTGTTGTATGAGTTGAGGTATCATAAGTAGTTGGAGTCCGGAATTTATTCCGTCTTCACCCCGCTGTTAAAGTGTTATGAGTTGAGGTATCATAAGTAGTTGGAGTCCGGAATTTATTCCGTCTTCACCCTGCGGTCAAAACTGAAGACGGAATGAATTCCGGACTCCAACTACTTATCTGTGTTATGAGTTGAGGTATCATAAGTAGTTGGAGTCCGGAATTTATTCCGTCTTCACCCTGCGGTCAAAACTGAAGACGGAATGAATTCCGGACTCCAACTACTTATCTGAAGTTTTCCCATATCTTCCGATATTGCGCTTCCAAATATTGCGTAAAACTGACCTCGTCCATTAATGGGGATTGTTGCATTCTCGTCCGCAATTGAGCGCGTAAATGTTGTAAATAAGGTAACTGATTAGCTAAGTTAACGCAACAGTTTAAATATTCCTCCTGCGTGTAAGTCGCTAATTCAGTTAAATTTATTGCGGCCAAAATACTTAAACTCGCGCGGGCGGCGGGGGTCTTACCGACCAAGGTAATCACCGGGACTCCCATCCAGAGGGCTTGACAGGTAGTAGTGGCACCAGTAAAAGGATAAGTGTCCAAAGCCAAATCTATCTCGTGATACCGTTTCAAAGTTTCTTCCGTGGAAGCCGCATATCCCAAAGTTAACCGTGATGGTGCGATAGACCATTGTTGCAAATGCTCTTGCAATTCCTGTTGCAACACCGGGTCCTGCAAGGCTCTGGTTAATATCACTAATCTGGAATTAGGTATGGCTTGTAACACCCGGGCCCACAATGCTAACGTGTAGTGATTCAATTTAGCATAGCTATTAAATGAACCAAAGGTGAGATAACCATTATGCTGGGCCGGTAACTCATTGACCGGCGGACTGTCTGCATTGGGACGATAGCAATAGTAACTGGCTGGCATTCTGATGATTTTCTCGGAGCTATATTGGTCCGCCAGGCCCACGGGGTCCACCCAGCTATCACTGATGCGATAATCTATCGCGGTTAAGCCGGTCGTATTAGAATAGCCAATGGTATTAAATACTTGAATCGGCGCAGGTTTTCTAGCAAAGACCAGCAGGCGATTATTGGCCGTATGTCCCATTAAGTCCACTAAAATATCGATCCGGTCTTGGCGAATTTGTTCCGCTAAAGCCTCGTCCGAAAGAGTGCAAACCGTCTGCCAGTGGTCGGCGTAACTTTGCAAGCGGCGAGTCACTGCGTCGATTTTAGAGTTGTTATAATAACAGAAAATTTCAAATTGCTGATGGTCATGGTGGGCCAATATCGGCTCCACAAAATAGGTCAACGAATGCTTTCTAAAATCTGGGGAGATATAACCAATTTTTAGCCGCCGCAGTGGGTCCTTTTTGGCATTTTTGGCATTTAAATAAGGTCCGCGCAATTGACCCGCCAGCGGCAGTGCCTGTTGTCGATTAAACTGTTGATGCTCAACAAACATCGCCGGCCGGTCAAAGTGCAAGGAAAAATTCAGGGTATAGAGCAGATTATTATGCGCCTCGACATAAGTGGGTTTCAACCGCAAGGCTTGCCGATAACACTCAATCGCCTCCTCAATTAAAGCGCGGTCTTTTAACACTTTGCCCAAACTGCTATAAGCCTCTACATAGTTTGGATTCAGTTGCAAAGTGGTTTGATAACAAGCAATGGCCGAAGTTAACTGACCTAATTTACTAAATGCTAACCCCAAATTATAATGAGTTTTGGCATCCTGAGGATTAAGCGCGATAGCTTGTTGAAAACAGTTGATTGCCGACTCCAGTTGATTTTGTTCGCCCCAAATAATTCCCAAATTATTATAAGCCTCGGCAAAAGTTGGATTGAGTGCTAACGCTTGTTGATAGCATTGGGTAGCGGCCTCTAATTGTTTCTGTTGCCAAAAGACCTGGCCTAAACTATTATAAAGTGCTGGGGAAGTCGGTTGGATGGCAATGGCGGAGTTAATAAATTTTATGGCCTCCTCATGACGTTGCGTTTGTGCCGCTATCACCCCAAGTAAATGAAGTACCTCCGGTTGTTGTGGTTGCGAATGCAAAATTTGTCGGGCAATGTTTTCCGCTTTAGCCAATTGGCCAGTTTTATAATATTGTTTGGCCAATTCAATGGCTTGAGTAATCGTAAACGTTTGAGAATGGTTCATATTGATTCTCGGAATTAAAAATTTCATTAAAAAATGACGTATAGCTCTAAAGTGCTATATAAAATTTTAAACAAAGTGTTATAATTGTAATTATAATTATTCATTATTTATCACTTTCAGGAAAATTTTTATGTGTACCTCATCTATTTTAAAGTATCTATTCATTAGTGTATTTTCTTTAGTTATAAATTTACCTACAATAGCAGTAGGCGCGGCTGGTATGGGAGGTGATGACGATTATGATAACGTCATCGGTTTGATTACCAAGAGCTATACGGCTTCTACTCAAGACCAGGTAGCGACGATTACCGTTACTCGTACTGGCATCTTAGGGGCGTTGACGGTCGATTATTCGGTAGGAGATAACACCGCCATTACGGGTCAAGATTATCAAACGGTGACGGGTACTTTAAATTGGGCCGACACCGAGCGCGGCGATAAAACTTTTACGGTGCCGTTGTTAAGCACGGCTACGCTGGGAAGAATGTTTGCCGTGACTTTAAGCAATTTGGCCGGTAATGGGGGCAATATGACCTTGGGCATTAATAATGCGACGGTCACTATTACCGACCAGAGCACCGTGATACCCCCCCCTCCACCTACGGTCCTCATCGACAATTTTGTGGGACTTTCCAGTCGCAGTTTTAAAGATTCCCGGCAAACTGGAATAGCCACTATTACAGTCAATCGTGATGGTATCTTAGGCGCGTTAGCGGTCGATTATATCACCAGTAACGGTTTCGATGCCATTGCCGGTCGTGATTATCAAACGACTACGGGGACCTTATCGTGGGCGGACAATGAACGTGGGGATAAAACTTTTACGGTACCTTTATTGGCTACGGCTACGGTGGGTAGTCGTTTCAACGTTATGTTGTCTAATTTGCGAATCACCAATAATCAAGCGGCTAATTGGTCTTTGACCATTGACTCCGCCGAGGTCACTATTACAGATGACCCTGTAGTCGTCACCCCGACTATAGATTCCGCCGTCAATTTTGCCACTAAAGGCTATAGTGTCACCAAATCGGCCAGTGTAGTAACTATTACCGTGAATCGCCCAGGTACTCAAGGAGCGACCTCCATCAATTATGAATCATTAGATGCTACGGCTTTTGCCGGTCAAGATTATCAAGCCGTCAGTGGTACTTTTGACTGGGCCAGTGGTGAAAGTGGGGCCAAAATTTTTACCGTCAATTTATTGCCAACCGCCATCGGTAATACTTCGGTTATTCTCCTCCTGAGTCGCTGGTTAGAAGATGGTAGCAAAAGTGTCATTGACACTGCCGCAGTGAGCATTGTTGACGATACCGCACCCGTCATTCCGCCAGCGACTGGAGAGACGACCACCACGCCTGGCACTACCACTACACCTGATACGACCACCACGCCTGATACGACCACTACGCCTGATACGACCACTACGCCGGGGACTTCTACCACTCCAACGGTAATTGAACCGGTGTCAACTTCACCGATACCCACGGGCCCCATTGCTCAAGTATTAGACTTAGGAAATAAGGTGATTGAGGAGGATGTGCAGTTGCTGCCGGCTGGAAGTCTGTCCAATGCAATTTTTGCCGGAGATGTCACCAATGAAGGTTTAATCGGTAATTCGACTTTCTTACCTGGATCCACTTTAACGGGAGGCAGTTTGACCGGTACTATCAATAATCAAGGCACTCTTTCGGATTTCAACTTTATCGGTGCTTCCCTGTCTGGCGGGACCTTATCGGGGAGCATTACCAATAACAGCAAAATTGGCGGTATCATTCATGATGTGACGTTGGCGCCGCAAACCACTTTACAAGGCGGCAAAGTGGGCGGCACCATGACACTGGCCGCCGATAGTGTCTTAAAAGATGTGCAGTTGGCGCCTGGCACCGAAATCAAGGGCGGCACTTTAGCTGGCACGATTCAAGGTGACCCGAAAGCACCAGCCACCATCACTCAAGCCACCATTGCACCGGGGACCAAACTATCTTATGTCACTTTGCTGCCACCGGTGAAAATACCAGAGAATGTCATCCTCGGACCTGGAGTCACGTTGCCGGAAGATACGGGTATTTTGTCTAGTAGTCAGCTCAGTAATTTAGATGCTGAAACTTTGGGTAATCTGTCACTGGAAACGTTAAGTTTATTGAGTGCGTTAGACATAGCCCAAATTCCACCAGAGGCGTTGGCGGGATTATCGGCTGCACAATTAGCCCAATTAAGTGAAGAGGCGCTGGCGGCTTTGAGTCCTGAGCAATTGGCCGAAATCCCACCAGGTGCCTTGGCGGAGTTAACCGCGGAGCAAATCACGGCCTTAAGTGAAGAAGCCGTAGCCGCCATGACCGGTGAGCAATTGGTAGCCATCGCCGAGGAATCTTTTAGTGGAGTAACTGCCGAGCAGATGGCGGCCTTAAGTGCTGAAGCCTTAGCGACCATGACACCTTCACAATTTTTGTATTTACCACCCGCGGCTCTTAGTGGGTTAATTGCACAAAATATGGTCGGCTTGTCCCCGGCGGTGATTAGTCGATTTACCCCAGAGCATCTAGCGGCTTTAAATACTGACCAGTTTAAACAGATGCCGAATACTGAGATTGGTAAATGGCTGACTAATTTCGATAGTGTCCGCATGACTATTGACGAGATGACACCATTAGTCCCGGCGAGTTGGCAGTTGAATCCGACCACCGGCCAATTAATTCCTCCCGTGGGGACCGTATTAGCCTTTAAGCAGTTAACTACGACCGCTAATTTGGTGGCACCGGTGGCGTTGCCCGAATTGCCCGATTTAACGACCAGTTTTGGCTTGGCCGGGGAAGGCGATACCAGTGCGGAAGAGTCTATGCAGTTGACCTTAGACCAAGTGGATTTGTCGCAATTTATCATGTCTCAAGATAAGCAAGGAATTTTACAAGTCCGTGGCACGGGGGATTCTGAAGGGGTTAATTTTGCTTTCATTCCCGATGCTGGCGAAATGATACAGGTCGATCAAGAAATCCCGGTCGGGTTGGAAATTATCGAAGGTGGTTTTTTCCGAATGACGACCCCGGATTCGCAACAATTTAAAATTATCCCATCTCCCAGAGACCCCGCTGGTTTATCCAAAGCCTTGGGCGGCGGCGCGGTAATCATTGGGAAGCGTGGGGATGTATTTATGGAAATTCCCAGTGGCACCCGGCAAGCTGATGGCGCAAGAGAAGTCGCCATGTTTGACCCTTTGATTGAGTCCGCGCCAGAAGATTATTGTCAAGAAATTGCGGGAGAAACGGTCTGCGATTTTGACCAAGCGCCGCCGGAATCACAACCTGGGATCCGTAGTATTCCGTCCACCGGGACGCGGGTGAGAGAGGTGCCTAGTAAAAAGATTGTTTATCCCAATGGTACGGCTCAAATCATTCGTCCCACCGTGTTGTCGCCAGATACTTTGGTGAATCTGGGTTATACTTTTAGTGATGTTGAAAACGTTCAATTCAATGCGAAAGGCACTTTTATTGTAACTCATCAAGGCAATAAATATTTGGTTACGCCTAATTTTGGTCCTAAGAGTCGTGTGGTAGGAAAAGATGAGCAGATTGAGCCGTCCGCTCAATTGAATTCCACTACTGGCAATTTGACTTACACGATAACCTTGGATGAGAAACCGGTGGCACCAACTGCGACTAAATCCAGACTGGTGCGGCAAGATGCGGCTCGCGAAGTTTTAGAGTTTGACTCGTTAATTGAGCCGGTGCCAGAGGATTCTTGTAAGGAAGAGAATGGGGAAATCGTTTGCGAGTAAGAATTTTAGTGTAGGGTGCGTTAGGCGCGTGTTTTTGCGCCGTAATGCACCATTGTCGATATTGAGAGGTGCGTTACGCTATCGCTAACGCACCCTACGCTTGCTAAACCGAATCAAGATTTGACAACTTTCGAAAAGTTGTCAAATCTAAACCGAATCAAG
>DZAL01000009.1:0-24462 GCA_022729575.1 Thiomargarita sp. | reverse complement strand
TTGACAACTTTCGAAAAGTTGTCAAATCTAAACCGAATCAAGATTTGACAACTTTACCGAATCAAGATTTGACAACTTTCGAAAAGTTGTCAAATCTAAACCGAATCAAGATTTGACAACTTTCGAAAAGTTGTCAAATCTAAACCGAATCAAGATTTGACCACTTTACCCAATCAAGATTTGACCACTTTCGAAAAGTTGTCAAATCTAAACCGAATCAAGATTTGACCACTTTACCGAATCAAGATTTGACAACTTTCGAAAAGTTGTCAAATCTAAACCGAATCAAGCCCTATTTATTATCCGGCACCAATCTATCCCCAAAAGGAGTATGAACTACCCGCATTCCTGGAGGTACATCCTCATCTTTAATCACTTGCCGTTTAAAATTCTTATAAATTTCGGCCCGGCGTTTTTGCTCCTCTTCACGACGACGTTGCTCATCTGGAGACAATGGAGCAGGTGCGGCAACTTGACCAAACGGTGTCATCACCATAGGAGGAGTTTGTGGCGATGGCGGAGTAGGTATCGTAGAAACGGGCGGCAACGGTGCCGGGGGTTGGAACGGTTGTGGTTGGAATGGCGCGGGGGCTGGAATCGCATCCAACAAAGCTAATTTCACTAACGCAGTTTTTTGGTCCTTACTGCACTCTATTTTAGAAGGAATAGAGGCACGACAAGGGGCATCGACCGGATATTCGATGGTGACTTGCCGGGCTTCTATATTTAGCAAAGCAAAACCAGGATAATCTTTCAATTCCAAACGTTTGTCACCTTTTTTGGCATAAAGAGGAAATTGCTTACCGTCAGGCGCTTGCAAAATAACCGCAAGTTTATCCCCAATTAAACTGGTACCACGCAAAGTGAAGTCTTTTTGGGGTTGTAATGGTTTTGGCGGCGGCGGCGGTGGTGGCTCTTCTTTTTTAGGCGGTGGGCGCATAAAGGGATTCACCGCAGGTGCTTGTACTTTAGGCGCAGGCGGTGGTGGAGGCTTTCCGCGGTCTGGATTAAATAAATCAAACTTTTCTTGAGCATAAACTGGGATAACCAGTAGAAAAGTTAAAGTTGTCGTCAATATGGTAATAACACGAAAATTCATAAATAACTACCTCATTTTAAAAAACTATGTTAATTTTACAACTTAAATCGAGATTTGACAACCATTTAAAAAGTGGTATAATATTCTGATTATTTTCGAAAAAAGATTTGACAACTTTCGAAAAGTTGTCAAATCTAATCGCGAAAGATTTGACAACTTTCGAAAAGTTGTCAAATCTAATCGCGAAAGATTTGACAACTTTCGAAAAGTTGTCAAATCTAATCAACTAAGAAAATATCTTATACGAAAAAATCTTATCTACTATTTTTCCAACCAAGTGTTATTATTGTTTTAAGAAGGTTGGAGTCCAAAACCAGTTTTGGACTCTAAACCAACTAAAGACCAAATACCTTGAACACTTTGTAGGAGTAGTAGTTCAAATTTTATGCAAAATGAGACTAAAAATAATATTGCCGCTACCCATCGTTGGTACGAGAGGGGGCGTTATTTACTACAAATAGGTAGCCTGGCATTGGTTTACTATGCAGTAGCCAGTTTTGGACTGTGGTTAGAAGGTGGACAGCGAGGCATGATACCTATACCACTACCAGCAGGCATTGCTTTAGCTACATTATTATTGTTTGGTATGAAGTTATGGCCCGGCATCGTCATCGGCTTGATGATGTTAAATATCATTGAGATGGGAATGCCACTCGAATTTAACTTAGTAGAGGCCACAGGAGCAACTTTACAAGCCACCGTAGGTGCCTGGATGCTGAAAAAACTGGAAATTCAAACTGACCTGACACGAGTTTATGACGTATTGTTATTTGCCATTGTCGTCATTATTATTAGCCCCCTGTTAGGAGCAAGTATCGTCGGCCTGGGACTCGCCTGGCAAAAAATTCCTTTAACTTACGTCACCCAAATTTGGTTGACCAATTGGTTTAGCGACGGCATTGGCATGTTGCTGTTAACTGCTAGTTTATTAGTCTGGCGACAACTCCCCCTGGTCTTTTACTCCCGGCTCCGCTGGTTAGAATGGGTGCTCGTCTTAATCTGTCTAACCGTAGCCAGTAGTTTAACCTTAAAAGCCGACTATGGCAATCGTTTAGTACTCCTCTACACTATTCTTCCCTTTGCCGTCTGGATTGCGGTCCGCTTTGAGCAACATGGTGCGACTCTTGGTACCCTATTAGTCGCTGGAATACTCTTAAATGGAGGCTTAAATCGCGTTTACCCTATGGGCGAATTTGTTCAAACCCGTGATATTTTACTAGAAATCGGATTTATCGGCATCACCTCATTGACCGCTCTACTTATTGCCGCCGCTTATAGTGAACGTCGTCAAGCCGAAGAAAACTTGTATCGTGAAAAAGAATTAGCACTTACTACCCTCCATTCCATTGCGGATGGCGTGATTACTACAGATATTCAGGGAAATTTGACTTATCTTAATCCGGTCGCCGAAGAAGTGACTGGCTGGACTTTGCTAGAAGCTATGGGTATGCCAACTGCCGAAATTTTTCAGCTAAAACCGGCTATTTCGGAAACCACTTCAGATTCAGAAAATCTAATCAAACGATGCCTACATGGCGTAATCAGCTCCCCGCGGCAAAGTTTTCTCATCAATCGCCAACAACAAGAAATCCCGGTTGAAAACTCAGCCGCCCCCATTCGCACTCGCAATGGACAAATTGAAGGTATTATTATCGTTTTCCACGATGTCAGTAAAGAATATCAATTACGTGAACAACTTTCACACCAAGCCACGCATGATGCACTTACTGGACTATATAATCGCCGAGAATTCGAATACCAACTTAATCTCTTATTAAACCATGCCAAAACTGAAGACAAAATCCATTCCCTATTATATTTGGACCTAGACCAATTTAAAATCGTCAACGACACCTGTGGCCATACCGCAGGAGATACTTTATTGAAACAATTAGTCACCGTTATTCAAGGTCGAGTCCGTGGTGGCGACACCTTCGCCCGGTTAGGTGGTGATGAATTTGGCATTTTATTGAAAAATTGTCCACTTGAACGTACCAGTATGGTCGCCGAAGCCTTTTTAAATACCGTGCGTAGTTTTCGCTTTGTGTGGGAAGATAAAACTTTTGAACTTGGAGTCAGCATCGGGGCGGTATCGATTAATGCCCAAAGTGACAGTGTCGCGGCCGTATTAAGTCAAGCTGATATTGCCTGTTATGCCGCCAAAGAAGCTGGACGTAATCGCGTTTATGTCCATGCCGGTGATGATGAAAAATTAGTCAACCTTCGCCAAACAGAAATGCACTGGGTGACGCGAATTTTAAAAGCCATTGAAGAAGACCGAATCATACTCTATCGTCAAGCCATCGTCCCAGTAAAACGAGACACCTATCCCAAGGAAATTCATTATGAAATTTTAATTCGCATGAAAGACGAGGCTGGTACACTGATACCACCGGGCAGTTTTTTACCCGCCGCCGAGCGTTATGATCTCATGCCCCGAATAGACCGTTGGGTCGTACACAAAGTATTTAGCCATTTGGCGGCCGCCCAACCGTTAAACAAGGTATCTGGAGACCCTCATCAACCTCCTCTGGAATTTATCGCCATCAATCTATCCGGCGTGACCATTAACGACCCAACCTTTGCCCAATTTATTCGACAAGAATTACAAACGTTAGCCGTACCCACCAATGCAATTTGCTTTGAAGTTACCGAAACCGTCGCCATCTCCTCCTTAGATAAAGCCTCTGAATTTATTAAAGAAATGAGAAAAATGGGATTTAGATTTGCCCTCGATGATTTTGGTAGTGGACTCTCCTCTTTTGGCTATTTAAAACAATTACCCGTGAGCTATCTGAAAATTGATGGTAGTTTTGTCAAAGACATGGTCGCCGACCCCATTGACCGCGCCATTGTAGAATCGATTAACCAAATTGGTCATGTCATGAATTTAAAAACGATTGCCGAATGGGTAGAAAATGCAGAGACCTTAAACTTATTGAATAGTATCGGCGTAGATTTTGCTCAAGGCTACGGAATTGCTAAACCAGAGCCATTTTTATGATCAATTGAGGGATAACACCCCTTCGTGGGGCCTTATCCCTGTTACCACACGAATATGTACACCAAACACACCTTATCCCCTAAACTCGTAGAATTTGCTCACCATCTAGCAAATACCAGTGGTCCCCTCATTCGCCGCTACTTTCGCACCTCCTTGGTGGTCGAAGATAAAAATGATACCAGTCCCGTTACTATTGCCGATAAACTAGCGGAAACCGCCATGCGCGAATTGATTATGCAAACTTATCCAACGCATGGTATTTTGGGAGAAGAGACCGGCACCAGTAACCTCCAGGCTGATTATGTTTGGGTCCTTGACCCCATCGATGGTACCAAATCATTTATTACCGGCAAACCCTTATTCGGCACTTTGATTGCCCTATTGTATCAAGGTACTCCCATCCTTGGCGTGATTGATCAACCGATTTTGAAGGAGCGTTGGATCGGAGGCAAGGGAGTCCCCACTACTTTGAATGGGCAACCCGCTCGCGTGCGCCAGTGTCCCGATTCAACTCAAGCCATTTTATATGCCACTTCTCCTCAAATGTTTAAACCAGGTCCAGAAGAAGACTTTTTTAACCAAGTACGAAATCAGGTAAAATTAACCTTATACGGTTGCGATTGTTACGCTTACGCCCTGTTAGCCTCTGGTTTTGTTGACTTAGTGATAGAAGCCTCACTCGCACCTTATGACTACTGTGCCTTAGTCCCGGTCATCGAAAATGCTGGTGGCATTATTACTGATTGGCAAGGACAACCATTAGGATTACATTCTAGCGGTCAGGTTATTGCTGCCGGGGACCAGAGAATACATAAAGAAGATTTGACAACTTTCGAAAAGTTGTCAAATCTAGGATTTCGTTAAGATTTGACAACTCTCGAAGAGTTGTCAAATCTGGGATTTCAAATCTAGGATTTCGTTAAGATTTGACAACTTTCGCAAAGTTGTCAAATCTGGGATTTCAAATCTAGGATTTCGTTAAGATTTGACAACTTTCGAAAAGTTGTCAAATCTGGGATTTCAAATCTAGGATTTCGTTAAGATTTGACAACTCTCGAAGAGTTGTCAAATCTGGGATTTCAAATCTAGGATTTCGTTAAGATTTGACAACTTTCGAAGAATTGTCAAATCTGGGATTTCAAATCTAGGATTTCGTTAAGATTTGACAACTTTCGCAAAGTTGTCAAATCAGCTCTACACCACTATGAAACACCAATTATTTCTACTCCTCCTCCTGGGTTGGCATTCCAACCTCTTCGCGCTCGATCGTATCACCCTGGAATTAGGTAGCGTCACCATGCCAGGATGGCAAGCCGAAAATGTAGTAGCGCAATTACAATGGCGGGACCAGCAAACGATGGCATTAAGTTTACGGGTGGCTAAACTTATTCTGCCTAATCTAAAATTGCCGCTTACTCAACTGCGTCTGGAATGCCCACGGTTGCAATCTAATCCTAACCAATTCGCTTGTCCACAAGCCCAGTTATATAAGGACTCAGAAGTTAAAAATACGGCTCGAAAAATCTCCGCTATGACCCTAGTAACGTTATCATTTACCTACCTGATTAAATCTCAACGACTAGAATTTCGGATTCAACCATTCTCTCTGGCCGGCGGCAACCTCAGCGCTCAAGTTATCTCCAACCTCACCCAATGGCAAGCCGAAATAAAAGTCAATCAATTGAATTTAGAGCAATTATTTACTCAACTCGCCACCTTCATTGACCTACCCACAGACTTCACGGTAGCGGGCAACACTTCATTACAACTCACCGTGTTAACCACCACCCAAGTGATGACAGTCAATCTAACCGGCACTCTCAACAGGTTTAAATATTCAAACAGCGCGGGCACTCAAGCCGGCGAAAATTTAGCGGCTCAACTCACTCTTCAAGCGCAACAACCGATTTCTACTAATACCAACTCCCCGCCGCCGCCTTGGCACCTACAATCCACTTTGACTATTCAGCGCGGCGAAATTTACAGCGACCCAATTTATGTCGAAATTAAATACCCTGATCCAGCCGTACAACTTACTACCGAATTAAGCTGGCAAGCGACCTCTTTAGATATTCATGCCTTTACTTATACGCATCCTAATGTAATGATTTTAAAAGGACTCAGTAATATTCAACTAGCCCCAGCATTTGCACTTAATCAATTGACCATCCAACTTACTGACGGCCATTTAGCAGAATTTTACCCTCGCTACTTACAAACCTGGTTAGGAGATAATCAAAGCATTTCCGGTTTGGCCGATGGTCGCTTAGAATGGAGTCAACGTAAACACTACTGGCAAATCAACTTATCTCATGCCAATCTTATGGATAAACAACAACGTTTTCAAATTCAAGACCTCAATGGACTCCTCCAATGGCATAATCAAACCACCGAATTATCCTCCCATTTACGCTGGTCACAAGCCTCACTCTGGACCTTAAAATTAAAACCGAGCGAAATCACTGCCAGTTTTACCGGCACTCAATTTAAATTACTTAAACCCTGGCAACAACCCGTTTTAGACGGTGCCATTACCGTCAAGCAATTCAATTTAGAGAATTGGGGACAAGAGAATTTACGCTGGGAATTAAGTGGAAAATTAACCCCTATTACCATGCAAAGTTTAAGCGCTGCCTTAGGTGGGCCGACATTAAATGGACAACTTTCAGCCGACATTCCCCCTTTAATTTACCAAAATCACCAATTATCTTTGGCACAAGATTTACGCCTCCAACTCTTTGATGGTAATGTGATTATTAAGACTTTAAAACTATTATGGGGTGAAGTGGCGGAATTGCATACCGGTATCGAATTTGATAAAATTAATTTGAAAACTTTGACCAAAATTACGAAATTTGGTGAAATTCAAGGACATTTGTCGGGCTATATTCGCCAACTCCATCTCATCAACTGGCAACCCGTGTCCTTTGACGCATATTTGGCCACACCAGAGGATAATAGTCTGCCAAAGACTATTAGCCAGAAAGCTATTGATAATCTATCTAGTTTAGGCGGTGGCGGGGTAGTGAATACCATTTCTAAAAGTATGTTGCGTATCTTTGAAAACTTTTCTTACCGTCGTCTTGGCTGGGGATGTCTCCTGCGGAATGGTATTTGTCAAATGCGAGGCGTAGAAAAGACCAAGGATGGCTATTATATTGTACAAGGAGGAGGTTTGCCTAGAATTGATGTGATTGGCTATAATACTCAAGTCGATTGGAATGAGTTATTGAGTCGCTTAAAACGGATTTCACAGGTGGACGCACCGGTGATAAAATAAGATTTGGTCGAGATTTGACAACTTTCAAAAAGTTGTCAAATCTGGCTATCCCAAATTATGAAGAGAAAATTATGATAAAACTGAAACCAAACTTACGAAGTTATCAAGCATTAATCCTATTAGTCTGCCTAGTCAACGCCTGTGTGACTATCAACGTCTATTTCCCCGCCGCCGCGGCCCAAGAAGCGGCAGACCGTATTATCAATAAAGTTTACGGTAACGACACCACTCCACCCTCATCAACACCGCCAACGGCCCCGCCAACGAAAAGTCAGATTAACCCAGAATCGTCAAACCAATCTACTACCGTTTGGCTAATGCCAATCGTCGATTTTTTCATCACACCCGCTGTAGCACAAGCCAATTTGGATATATCCACCCCCACTATCCAGACCTTAACGGCCAATCTGACGGCTCGACATCAAAAAATGTTGCCGCATTACAATAGCGGTGCTATCGGGCTAACCAATGATGCTTTGATTACACTGCGCGACCCCAACCAAGTGCCCTTAAAATTGCGTAATGAAGTAAAAAGCCTAGTCGCCCAAGAAAACCAAGACCGCTTAAAACTTTACCGTGAAATTGCCGTCGCCAACGCTCACCCGGAATGGGAAGCGAATATTCGTGCCACCTTTGCCAAACGCTGGATTGACCGCGCCACGGCTGGCTGGTGGTGTCAAAATGCCAACGGCGATTGGCAACCACGTTAACCCTCTGCGTGGCTGGAGTCCAAAACATGTTTTGGACTCCAGCCACCGCCACGCACGTTAACCCTGACCCACTACTTATTAGTAAACCTTATTATGAACGTATTGGTATTTGATATAGAGACCATTCCCGATGTAGCCACTGGGCGACGATTGTATGGACACCACCGGACCGACCTGGATAAACTCAGTGATGAAGAAGTGGCGCGAATTATGTTTCAACAACGTAGTCAAGAAACCGAAGGCAAAAGTGAAATGCTACGTCACCATTTGCAGAAAATCGTCGCCATTTCCGCCGTCTTAATTTCTGGCAAGCTTTATAAGGTCGGTTCCCTCTGTGAGCCAGAGACCACGGAAAAAGAGCTAATTCAACGTTTTTTTGACCTTATTCAACGTCTTACCCCCCCATTGGTCTCGTGGAATGGAGGCAATTTTGATCTCCCAGTTTTGCACTATCGGGCCTTACTCCATGGAGTCGTTTGCCCACGTTATTGGAGCACCCATGGCCAAGAGCCTTTCGATAAAAAATTCCAGTATAACAATTATTTAAACCGTTACCATGAACGTCATACTGATTTAATGGATGTGTTAGCGGCCTATCAACCACAAGCCTTCGCTTCATTAGATGCCATCGCCATCTTATTGGGTTTACCTGGTAAATTAGGCATGAGTGGTGATAAAGTTTGGGAAGTTTATCGTCAAGAAGGCGGAATTCAACGCATTCGTCAATACTGTGAAACGGATGTCCTCAACACTTATTTGATTTTTCTACGATTTCAATTGATTCGAGGACGTTTAAGTCAAGAAGATTATACTCGAGAGTGTATCCGATTAAGAGATTTTTTAACCGCGGCCAATAAACCTCATTTTGACGCATTTGTGGCCGCCACTATCTGGCCGCCGCAGGTTTAAGATTTGACCACTTTTTATCTCGTTTCCACGCTGGTGCGTAGGAACGAGAAAATCTGTTAATTTAGATTTGACAACTGGTCGAAAGTTGTCAAATCTTGATTCCGTTTCTCTTTTTTCTCGTTCCCACGCCGAGCGATGGGAACGAGAAGAAGAAATGGTTGGAGTGAGCTGGCGCTCACTCCAACCTACCAAATCTTCAAAGTAAAGTTAGAGAGTGCTGTTATAACAGCCTGGTTGAGGTAATTATAACCTGTGGGAGTAAAGTGTAAAGTGTCTCGATTAACGTTAACTTGCCATTGTCCTTGGTCATCTTGAAGCACTTTTTTGGTGTCAATGACTTGAAAATGTTCGTTAGCAGGAAGATTGAGCCAATATTGATTGAGGTCTTCAACACTTTGTGAAATCTGTTTACTCCAGACCGGCAGGCGAATGAGACTTGGTTTAGCTGGTGGAATAATACTTAGTAAAATCAGATTAATAGATGTATTTTTCAAAGTATCGACCATCCATTGCAAGTTGTTTTGACATTGTTGTTTAATTGCCTGGGTATACTCAGGTAACGCGCCGATAGCTACTAAATCATTGATTCCCATCTGTAAAATCACTACGTCTGGGGAAAGTGCTAAGACATCTTGAGCAAAACGCGCTCTTAACTGAGCAGTCGTTTCTCCCCCAATTCCTCGATTAATCCATTCCCAATTATCCAGTTTCGGTAAATTTTCCCACTCTTGAATTCGAGAATCACCAAACAACACAATACGCTGTTGTTGTTTGGGCGGTAATTTGGCGTTGTCGAGTTGGTACTTATTTTCATGAGTAGGAAAAACGATGGCTTGTCTAAATTTTGAGTGATATTCCTTTAGCCCATAGAGCAACCACCCATTGATTAATAAGGAAGTTAGTAAAAGTATGCTTAGAATTAAGGTCATGCGAGAATAACCTGAAGATGTTATTATCATTGAGATTGTTTCTGGAATGTTGAAATAAACGATGGTTGTTATTATTTTCTTTCAATGATACTGCTATTTTCAGTTTACAGAAAGTTAGTTAAAATTATAATATGGCTAAAAATAATAAGCAAGTCGGCAAATTTGTTGGTAACTCATCTTACGCACCTGGTCGTTGGAGTACGGAATTTATTCCGTTAGAATCCGAAATGGTGGCGCGGCCAACGGAATCAATTCCGGACTCCAAAATCTACACCAAAACCGTCAGGTGTAAGGTGAGTTACTAATTTTACTGGCAATATATTTATAATTCTGATAATCTAAGTAAATTGAAGTCCAACACAGAGCAATTTTAAAATAGGAAAGGAGGTTGAGGATGGCTAACCAACGCTTGAAAATTCCACCGACTAAAAGCAGTTTGTTATCATTGAAGCGTAAAGTGGCTTTTTTGGAACAAGGTCATACTTTATTGGAGCGCAAAAAAGAATTATTGACGCGGTTAGTTTATGAGCGTTTACAGCAATATCGCGCATTACGGCAGGAGACTAAAGTAGTATTGGCGCAGGCGTATTATTGGTTGGGAGTGACTCATTTACGAATGGGGACCCGAGCTTTGCGGCAAGTGGCCGTGGGTTTAGGGTTACCATTACAAGTGAATATTTTGCCACGCAGTAGTATTGGGGTACAATATCCAGCGGTGACTGCGGAGTTGTTACCATTGCAACCGGTGGGTTTGATGGGGACCGATAGTAGTTTTGATGAAACTCGTCGGGGGTTGGCCGAAATGGTGGTACTGTTAGCTCGGTTGGGAGAAGCGGAAACCGCTTTGTGGCGTTTATTGGAGGAACAGCGGAAGACTCAGAAGCGGGTGAATGCGTTGAAATATAATGTGATTCCGACTTATCGGGCGACCATTCATTTTATTAACGCTTCTTTAGAGGAGGAAGAGCGCAATACGTTGTTTCAAATCAAGGTGTTAAGAGCGCAACATAATAATGAGATTGGCTAGTTCTTCGAGAGTGGAAAAATCTGGTTTTTCCGATAAAGACTGAAGCAGAAATTCGGCGATATTTTCCCTCACCCCCCGGCCCCCAAAGGGAGAGGGACCGGGGGATGAGGGTTCTAATCTTAAACTACCGGCATAATAACTTATGATACCTCAACTCATACAACAAGCGACTCAATACCACCAAGCCGGCCAATTAGCCTCCGCCGAAGCCTTGTACCATCAAGTATTACAACTCGCACCGACTAATCCAGATGCGTTACATTTATTAGGCGTGATTGCGTTTCAACGAAATAATTATGACCAAGCCGAGCAACTTATTCGACAAGCTATTCAATTAGCGCCCACGGTACCTTATTTCTACAATAATTTAGGCAACGTCTTAAAGAGCACGGGTCGATTGTCAGAAGCCATGACTTGTTTTCAACAAGCCCTGATGTTTTTACCCAACTATCCAGATGCCTACCAAAACTTAGGCAACGTGTATCTGGAACAATCGCAATGGCAACAAGCCGAGCATTGTTTTCATCAAGCTCTCCGGTTAAATCCGAACTTGATACAGGTTTATAATAGTTTAGGCTACTTGCTGAAAACGCAACGTCGTTGGCCCGAGGCCCTGGCTTGTTTCCAACGTGCATTAACACTTAATCCACAAGGGGCTGATACCTACAATCACTTAGGAGAAATATATCGAGAACAAGGCCAACTCGTTGAAGCCTTAAACTATTTTCAACAAGCGTTAACTTACGATTCAACCCACATTCTCGCTTACAACAATATAGGTAACTTATGGCTAGACCGGGGCAATATAGAAGAAGCCAAAGCCTATTTTATGCAGGCCCTGGCCATCAATCCCAACGTGGCTGAATTGCAGGGCAATTTCGGCAACGTCTTATTGCGCCAACACGCTTCCACCGCTGCCATTGCTTGTTACCAAGAGACACTCCGGTTAAAACCCACCGATGCGGTCGCTCATAATAATTTAGGCATGGCCCTCTATGAGCAAGGCAAAATTGAAGAAGCCATTGCCCAATTTCGCACCGCGTTAGCCAAAGACCCCAACTATGTCCGGGCGCACAGTAATTTATTATTGATGATGTTGTACCGCAATGACTATGACAACGAAGCCATTGCGCTGGCTCATCAACAATTTAATCAGCAATACATCCTACCACTGACCCACGCGGAGCGTGGGTTGGAGTCCAAGACATGTCTTGGACTCCACGCGCCGCGATTGAAAATTGGATATTTATCCGCGGATTTTCATCATCACTCCGTCGCCTATTTTATAGAGCCAGTGTTAGCACACCATGATACTCAACAATTTGAAATTTATTGCTATTACAATAATTTGCGCCATGATATGGTCACCTTAAGACTGCAACAATATGGACCACATTGGCGCGATTGTTTCAACTGGACTGATGAAGAATTGGCCGCCGTGATTCGGCGGGACCAGATAGATATTTTGATAGATTTAACCGGCCACATGGAATATAATCGCCTCCCCGTGTTAGCCAGAAAACCCGCACCGATACAGGTCAGTTATTTGGGCTATTCTAACAGCACTGGCGTGAGCACCATCGATTACCGAATCGCGGATGCTTATACCGAGCCGTTAGCCACGGCAATGGGTACTCCTCAGATAAGCATGGAAAAAATCATCAGAATGTCTCCCAGTTACTTCTGTTATCAACCTCATCCAGATAGTTTGGAGATACCAGCTAATTCATTGCCGGCCTTACTCAATGGATATATCACCTTTGGCAGTTTTAATAACTATGCCAAACTCAGTCCCTTCATCATTGAACTTTGGGCCAAATTGCTACATCGTTTGCCAACGGCTAAATTGTTGATAAAAACCCGAAGTTTGGAAGATGAAGACACCTCCCAACATTTGCAAGCCCAATTTGCTCAATATAGAATTGCCGCGGCGCGGTTAATACTCATGAAATTCGCCCCGACCACCAGCGACCATTTGAGGAGTTATCACCTTATCGATATTGCCCTCGACAGTTATCCCTACAACGGGGCAACGACCACTTGTGAAGCGTTATGGATGGGAGTACCCGTAGTCACCTGGGTAGGCAACCGACATGTTTCCAGAATGGGACTAAGTATCTTGAGCACCGTAGGACTAACCCAGTTAATCGCCAATACTGCGGAGGAATATTTAGAGATTGGCACTCATCTCGCCAACCACCTTACCGAATTGCAACAGCTCCGAAAGGGAATGCGAGAGAGAATGCAAGGAAGTCCTTTATTGGACGCAAAGAGATTCACGCGACAGTTAGAAGAAAATTATCGTTTAATTCAGATTTGACAGGTTGGAGTCCAAAACATGTTTTGGACTCCAAAACAATTTCGCAAATTGCAAAAATTCACTTGCCCTATTTGCAAAATAAGAATCATTTTGCAAATACGGATTGAAATATATTTTAAATATTATTTATAATCAATAAGTTAATATAATCGTTTGCTTGCATGAATATTGCATTAGAAGACCGATATAAATATAATATGGATAAGTTAAGAGTTACACTCCAAATTTGCCAAATCGTTATTTAATGGTATTTAATTATAATCTTAAAGGTATCTTCTCATGTTTACAAAAAGATTCTATGTTTTACTTATGACGTTGTTAATCAACACGTCATTTCTGACCATTATGCCAGTCGCTTTTGCCACCGGTACTCTAAGCCAAACCTGTAGCACCTCTTCGGTCACTATTCCTAACAATACCCCTGCCGGCATCACTCAAACGCTAAATGTGGCGGAAGGTGGCAATATCAACGACTTGAATGTAACGCTAGATGTCACTCATGCCCAAGTCAGTGAATTGGCGGTGACCCTTAAACAAGTGACGACCGGAAAAACTCTCCTCCTGTTTAATCAACCTGGAATGGCCAGTCCCCCTGGCTGTTTGGGGCAAAATTTCACGGGTTTTGTAATAGATGACCAAGGCACAAAAGATGTTGACCTCGACTGTGCAACGACTAATCCCGCTTACAACAGCAGTTTCCATTATAAACCCAGCGTAGCTAGTCTGGCCGTGTTCAATGGCGAAGACATCAATGGTGCTTGGGAACTGACCGTCAGTGACAGTTTCAATTATAGCACCACCAACGGCACCTTAACCAATTGGTGTTTAAAGTATGACCGTGACTCTGCTGCCGCAAGTCTAACCCTTTCTCCTCCCAATAGCAGTACACTTGCTTTTGGTAGTACAGGCAGTCCATTAGGAACACCCATTTATGACACTATTAACATACCAGAGACCAGCAATCTGGATGACCTCTGGGTTTATTCGTATGCCATTACTGGGACCAACGCAAGCGAGTTTAAGTTAATTCTGCCCTCCACCTTTCCATTTAAGGTGGCAATGGGAACCTTATATCAATTTAAAGTGGAATGTAAACCCACTGCCCCAGGGACTCGCACTGCCACGATAACGTTAAATACCAATATCGCAACCATGCAGACGATTAGCTATTCAATGGAGTGTAAGGGTATCGCTGCCAGTTACAGTGATGGCGGTGCCAGTGCCACGATGAACTTTGGCAGTAGTAACGTCAATACCGCAACTCCGCTGCTGTCGCTGACCCTTTCTGAAACGAGTGGTCAGGCTGATTTGAACGTAACCTCTTCCTTGACAGGAAGTAATCCGGGCGATTTTAGCATTTCCCCTTCTTGTGCGTCCACCTGCACGATTGGGAAAGGCACCTCTCAAACTTATACTCTGGGATGCACTCCCAAAAGGGGTGAAAATCGCACCGCAACCCTAGAGTTGACCACCAATGACCCGACCAAATCTACCGTCAATTACACTCTCAACTGCACTGGCATCGGCCCCATCGTCAACTCCACCCCAGCGGACAATGCCACCCTACAGTTTGGTGCGGTCCAAATTCCTGGTCCTGGACTGGCAAAAAGCATTAGCCTTAGCAACGGTGGCAATCAGGTGTTGAACTTGTCTGTCGCTACTTTTAGCGGTGCTGGTGCAGGGGCATTTAGCTTCAGTTTGGCCATTCCTACGGCGGTTCCAGCTAACGGCGGTTCCGTATCGCCTACAGTGACTTGCAATCCCCTGACCACAGGTTCTTACACCGCCACGTTAAAGATTCCCACCGATGACCCCAATCAACCATTCATCACCTATAATCTGAAATGTTCTGCCAACACCACGACCGAAGCATTGTACAATTCCACTCCCGTTCTCCCCACGGTAACGTTTAACGTGGGTAGCGCAGAATTAGGAGGGACGATAAGCAACTTTATTTACGTGGAGGAACTTGGGAACGCTACGCTAGATGTGGACGTAGCGCCGGCACCTGTGTTTACGGGGGCTGATGCCAGTGATTTTAGTGTCACCGGACTACCTTTTAGTATTCCAGACAATCTCGTGGGGATTCAAAAAACCATTACCGTCACTTGCGCCCCTTCCCATTTTGGGGTACACACGGCCACGTTAAATTTGACTTCTAATGCTACCAACTATCCTACCCCCACATACCCTGTCACTTGTACCGGGTTGCAACCGGGGTATGGTTCCAGTCCTGCGGTACCTGGCGGAACGATAACTTTCTCCGCTACTCCTGTTGGAAAGACGGCTACTTATACCCTCAATGTACAAGAGACTGGGCAAGCTAAATTAACGGTGAATCAAGCGACACCGATTATCACGGGTACACATGACACTGAATTTGGTGTCACCACCTCGTTTCCATTCTCTATTAACAATAACGGCAGTCAGCAAGCGGTTAACCTCACTTGCAGTCCCAAAGATTTAGGAGTACGGACGGCACAACTCAATCTCACCAGTGATGACCCCACGAAACTGACCATCACCTACACCCTGAACTGCACAGGATTAGAATCGGTTGGACCTGGCTATGGTTCTACCCCCATCTTGCCCGGAGGCGACGTGGACGTGGGCAATGTATTTGTCGGAGTACCTACCACGGCAACCTTTGAGGTCAAAGAATTAGGCTCCGCTGTGTTGGAAGTGAATAAGACCACCAATGCCACCATCACAGGTGCCAATGCGGGCGATTTCAGTGTCAATCCCATCAACTACTTTTATATTTCTGATGCGGGTACTAACAATACCGTTACTGTCACTTGTACCCATAGCGGTGGCACACCCGGCACGGTACATACGGCCACCCTCAACATGACCAGTACCGATACGAAGAATCTCACACCCAAGTATAATTTGAAGTGTACTGCCAAAGCCACGCCCAAATATAATTCCGCCCCCGTGGCCCCAAGCAACGCCATAAACTTTGGGACGACCAACTGGGTCGGCATCGAAGTCCAACAAACCTTGACCATCAAGGAACTAGGCACCGCCAATTTGACAGTGAGTTTAGCCTCACCAGCGATTACCGGTACCCATGCCAGCGAGTTTACCATTGATACCTCCAAATTTCCATTGACTATCACAGACGGTGGTGCAGATGTACCTGTCACCGTCACTTGCAAACCTGGCGCAGTAGGCGTTCGCACGGCCCAATTAAATCTGACCAGCAATGACCCTCTTTTGTCCACCATTACCTACCCCTTGACTTGTACTAGCCAGCCGACCCCAGGCTTTAGTTCTAACCCAGTGCCGAATAGTCCCCTGGATTGTGGAGGTGGACCCGTGGGAGTTCCCATCATTTCGAAGAAAGTGCAAGTATTGGAAACTGGTACCGCGAATTTACAAGTGATTTCAGCCAGTATCATTAACAATAGCTCTGGTGACTTCGTCATTGACTCCTCCACGACCTTCCCTTTGACCGTGGCCGACGGAAATGCCACGGGGCTACCGATCACGCTCAAAATTACCCCCTCGGTAGCTTTGGTGCAACATACTGCCACCTTGCAATTGACCACCAATGACCCACTACAATCCACGTTCACCTACAATCTCACTTGTACCGGTGGTGCCACGCCTATCTATCTATCAACCGTGCCTCTTAACAGTACCATAAATTTTGGCCAAGGCTGGGTCGGCGTACCGATGTTCCAAACCTTTGAGATTGGCAACGGTACTGGTGCCACCGCTCAGTTAACCGTGGACCTGGCTACTCCCGCATTAACCGGAGAAATAGCCGATTTTGCCATATTAACGCCGACGGCAAACCCGACGAATTACGACATTATCATCCCCAACAACAGCCAATTTAAACAAACCGTCACGGTACAATGTCTTCCTTCTAACCCTGATTCGACGGTGATTCACACGGCTACTTTGCATTTAACCAGCAATGACCCAGTGACACCGAGAGACCTACCCACTTATACCTTAAAATGTGCTGGACAGCCAACCCCTGGTTATGGTTCGACCCCTGGCGCGGGAAGTCGCATCGATTTTGGAGTAGTGCCTTATGACCAACCCGTTAACCAAACGATTGAACTGGAAGAGTTAGGCACCGCTGACTTAACCGTAAATTTGGCAGCAACACCTATTACCGGCATTCATGCACAACACTTTAGCGTGGTTGCTACTACATTCCCGCTCCTCATTCCGGAAGATAGTGGGCAAGCGCCAACGATAACTCTACAATGTCAGCAAAAATCACCTCAGGTGATACATACCGCACTGTTGAATTTGGTCACCAATGACCCCTTAAAACCAACGGTAACTTACCCGCTAAGATGTACGGGAACACCTACCCCTGGCTATGGCTCTAGCCCGGTCGTACCTGGTGATACCATAGACTTTGGTAACAGTCCAGTAGGCACTCCAGTAATGAAAAACTTTAATCTACAAGAAATCGGAAGTGCCGACTTGACGATAAATTTATCTACTCCCGCGATTACCGGTCCCGATGCGGCTGACTTTAGCTTAGTGGCCCCTACTTTCCCGGTAATTATTCCAGAAGGCAGTGGACTGCTCAAAAATGTCATCGTCCAATGCAGACCTTCGCAAGCGAAATCGTTGACCGCTACCCTAACCTTGACTAGCAACGACCCGGTAGCGCCTGGTCCCCTGTATTCCTTGAGATGTAACGGCACTCCCCTTACCCCTAGCGATTCTACCCTACTACCCGCAGCGGGCGTGACGCTCATGGTCTCGATTCAAGGCACCGGTAATGGTCGTGTCAACAGTAACGTGCCAGACATTCACTGCGAGGACAATCAGGGCAATTGTGACTCCTTCTATCAACCGCCCACCTCGGTCATACTCACACCCATTCCTGCTGAAGGTTCAGAATTTAGCAGTTGGGGAGGAGATGATGACTGCGCCGATGGTCAAATTACCATGAATGGCAATAAACTCTGCATTGCCTATTTTAATAAATTGACCGCCACGGCACCAGTACCGGTGATAACTCCTACACCGACTCCACCGGTGTCCACTACTCAACCCACTACCACGCCTGGTCAGGTAACTTTGACCGTGCAAAAAATTGGTTCGGGAGATGGACAATGGATAGTGGACAATGGAGTCCAAAACATGTTTTGGACTCCTGGGACTAAGGTCACCCTCATCGCCATCCCCAATCCAGGTTCAGTCTTTAAGGGCTGGAGCGGTGATTGCCATGGTATGGATAATTCTATCACGGTGACCATGAATCAAGCTATGAATTGCGTGGCTCAGTTTGACCTGTTACCACCCACGCCGGTCGCTCATCACCTCCTATCTGTAGTCAAAACCGGAGCCGGTCAGGGGAAAGTAATCTTGGAGTCCAAGACATGTCTTGGACTCCTTATTAACTGCGGTATTAACTGCGGTGACCATGGCCACAAATGTCAAGCGGCTTACCCGGATGCCACCAGCATTACTCTGATGGCCCAACCAGAAACTAATTCTACTTTTACCGGTTGGAGTGGTGATTGCGTCGGCGCGACCAGCGTGGATACGTCTAATCTCAGTTGGTCACTACTGATGGACCGTGACCAACAATGTATCGCCCAATTTGACCTGGTCACTCCAGAGTTACCGACGACCGAGCCAGTGCCATCAACCATCGTGACCCCAGACCACGTCGTCGAATTTTCCTTAACGATGAGTATCACTGGCTCTTGCATCGGGAAGGTCAGCAGTTTTCCAGAAGAGATGCTACTGACCGTACCCAACTCCCCAACTTCACCCCTGACCATGACTTATCCAGTCAATACGGTCATCACTTTTATCGGGACCCCTGAGCCGGGATGTCAATGGCTAAATTTTGGCGGTGATGAGGACTGCTTCGATGGTCAAGTGACACTGAGTAAACACCTCTCTTGCACGGCCGCTTTTGAGCCGCTGGCGGCCGCTACCCCAGTGGTTAAGGACGAGCCAAAAATAGTGTGTCCACTCACTGATAGTGTCGATATTTATTGTAACTATCATGGTCAAACCGCTACCGATTTAACGGTCACAGAGGACGGTAATATTTCCAATGTCATTCTTGACGGCACCATTAACAATAATGGATGGATAGCCAACGCCACTATCAAGGCTTCGGCGACGCTCATTGGTGGCGCCTTAACGGGTTACATTACCAATGATGGCATTGCTATGGACTTTGAATTTCATGGTGCTATTTTCACTGGTGGATTATTAGCCGGCAACATTATTAACAAAGACCGGGGTAAATTTAAAAACGGCGGTATTATTCAAGACGTAAAATTTGCGCCGAATTCTTACCTCAGTGGGGGCAAATTACGTGGTCAATTGTTCGGCGATGCGGAATTACCCGTATTAGTAGAATCGGTCAAAATTCTGAGTGGCAGTGTGCTCACCAATGTGATTTTAGGTGCCGACGTGGTGTTAGAAGAAAACGTCACGCTCGGTCCTGGGGTTATCTGGTTGAATCCGCCCACCGGGACCACCTCTCCGGTCCCTAACTCTCCTGGCGCGGACAATCAATGGAATCAAGATTTGACAACTTTCGACAAGTTGTCAAATCTAATCAATGATACGATAGACGGTCAAGGGCGAGTGATGAAAAACGTCACGATTGGTCCCAAGGGCAAACTACGGAATGTCATTTTGCAAGGAAACATTATTAACCAAGGCCTCATCGAGGATGCGACCCTGCAAGACTGCAATCTCACCGGCGGTATTTTAACCGGCGTGATTAAAAACGAATGTACGCTGACCGATATAGACTTTCAAGGCTCCGAATTAAGTGGCGGGATTCTCGCCGGCAAGATTAAAATTTCACGCGCTGGCACCGTGAAAAATGTCACGTTAGCCCCCAACACTAGCCTCACTGGTGGCAAATTAAGCGGCCTGGTCAAAGGTGATAGCGTAGCCCCGGCCTTATTGGAAAGCGTGGCCATTGGCCAAGATGGCTATGTCGAAAATGTCATCGTCGGTAAAAATGTCAAGAATCGTGGTACCCTAACCAACATAGAGTTTCGCGGCGACCTGATGAGCGGTGGCACTTTAGCTGGGACTATCCAAAATACCGGCGACGGTCTCATCCAAAATGTTAAATTTAACGAACATGCCCATCTCCTTGGCGGTAAAGTAGGCGGCTCTCTGGCCGGCACCCCCCATGCGCCTGCATTGGTAGAAAATGTCAATGCTCAAGCCTTGACTGGGGTAAAATATGTGAGTTTTAAACAAGCTAAAGCGTTAAAATTGAAACATCTTGACGTGGGACCAGAGGTCACGGTACTTAAGCTCGACACTACGGATACCAAAGTTAGTTACACCGAAGCTAACGGTGAGATTATGACGGATGTGGTCGTTGGCACCCTGAGTCGTTTAGCCAATGCTCAATTGCAAGGCACCATAATCAATCGTGGTGAAATCGCTAATATCACTCTCCTCCGAGCGGAAAGTACCTTGACCGGTGGGATTTTGACTGGCGAGATTATCAATCAAGGCATTCTTATCGATGTCGAATTTGCCGGCACCGCTTTGACCGGTGGCTGGTTGCGCGGGACTATCCGCAATACCAAGGGCGGACTGATTAAAGCCGTGAGATTGGCCGCCAATGCTCAAATTAAGGGTGGCAAGTTACAAGGTCAAATTCTGGGTGAAGCCACAGCACCGGCTTTATTGGAAGACCTGACCATTTTGGCCGGTAGTGAAATCGATAACGTCGTGATAGGTGAAAATGTCTCCGTGGGTAAAGAGGTCACTTTTGGCCCCAATGTCAAATTTATCCGCCAACCTACCGAATCGACGCTACGATTAATTACGGACCAACAAGATGCGAAAAATGAACGTTGGCAAGATATTATGGTAGGTCCACAAGGTCAAATCTCTAATGTCACGTTAGCAGGGACTACCCTCAATCAAGGCGTAATCAATGAAGCCTCTACCGCTTTAGGTAGCACTTTGATGGGAGGTACTTTAACTGGCCGAATTATGAACCAAGGGACGCTCAGTGACTTTGAATTTCAAGGCACCGAGATTACCGGCGGTGTCTTGGGCGGTAAAATTAAAGTGACTCGCAATGGGATTCTCTACAATGTGCGATTGTTGGGCAAAGCCTATCTAGTCGGCGGTTGGTTAAAAGGTCGTATTGAAGGAGACGCGGAAAATCCACCGCTATTGGAAAATGTTACTGTGTTGGACAGCGGCTACGTGAATAATGTCATTATCGGTGACAATATAGAAAATCACGGGACTTTAGCCAATTTTGAATTTCGTGGCAAACTTCTAAGCGGTGGTAAAGTGGCCGGTAGCATTAACGGTAACAAAAATGGGGCGTTGCAAAATCTCACTTTAGTCGCCGGTACGGAATTGCGCGGTATGAGACTGAAAGGTCGAATTAAAGGTGAAGTGTGGGCCGCTGCCACGTTGGAAAATGTGCAGATAGATAGCGATGGGGAAGTGGAGAATGTCATTGTTGGTGATAATGTTGTCAACGACGGCACCCTGATGAATATCGAATTTCGCGGTGCATTTTTAAAGAATAGCCGCTTGGCTGGTAAGATAGTCAATACCAAAAAAGGAATTTTGCAAGATTCTCGCCTGGCGGCTAATGCTTACCTCACCGGTGGCAGTGTGCAAGGACAATTCTTAGGCGAATCTTCAGACGCGCCGGCATTATTAGAAAATTTGACAGTGATGGTGGGCACCGTGTTAGACAATGTGATCATTGGCGATAATGTCACTTTACCGAAAACGGTGAGCTATGGCAAAGGAGTCCGCTTTCTAAAAGTCAAGGAAAAATTTACGCAATATGTGCAAGCGCAAGCGTTGACCACCGTGACCCTCGCCGAGTCAGACTTGTTTACCAACGTGGTCTTACAAGGGACTAATCGCAATCGCGGGCGTATTTATAATATGACGTTGCGAAGTAACAGCGTGTTATCTGGCGGTCGTCTTGGTGGAATCGTTTATAACGAGGGTAGCTTACTGGACTTTGAGTTTGAGGGCACTCTACTGCAAGGTGGCAAATTAGGAGGGACCGTCAAAAATACTCGCGGTGGCATCATCAAAGAGGTCACCTTGATGGCGAAAGCGCGTTTGCGCGGTGGCAAACTGCAAGGCCAAATTGTGGGTGAAGACGTAGAAGTTTCGGCGTTATTAGAAGAAGTGACCATTTTGGACGGTAGCTTTATCGATAACGTGATTATTGGTGAGCGCGTTACCATGGAGAAGGCGGTCACCTTTGGTCCCAAGGTAAAATTCCTCAAGCAACCATTACCTCGTACTACGGAGACCATTAACGACGTGCTTGACGGCAAAGGTCAATTATTCACCGCCGTGACCATTGGGCCACAAGGCAAACTGCGCAATGCGGTGTTAGCCGGAACCATTATCAACCAAGGCGTGATCGAGAATGTCACGGTGCAAGCAGATGGAATCATCACCGGCGGTATTTTGACTGGCGTGATAGTCAACCAAGGGACTCTTAGTGACTTTGAATTTCAAGGCTCGCAACTAACTGGGGGCACTTTGTCGGGACCAATTCGAAATACCAAAGACGGCATTTTCCAAGACGTGAAACTCGCGCCGAATACTTGGCTCACTGGGGGTAAATTGAGCGGTCGCATTGAAGGCTCACCTGGTGCGCTGGCGTTGCTGGAAAAGGTCACTATTTTGGAATATAGCTATGTCGTTTATGTCATTGTTGGCCAGTGGGTAAAAAATTACGGGACGCTGGTTAACTTTGAATTTCGCGGTGATTTGCTCATCGGTGGGAAGTTAGAAGGAATGATTACCATCACCTCGGCCGGTGTGTTTCAAGAGGTTATTTTGGCGGCTAATGCGGTGTTAAGAGGCGGTCATCTGAAAGGTAAAATTATAGGTGATACCAAGGCGCCCGCGTTGTTAGAACATTTGCTGATTGAACTTGATAGCCTGATTGAAAACGTGATTATCGGTGAGCAAGTGGTCAACCAAGGGACGTTGACTAATTTTGAATTGCGCGGTAGTTTATTAACGGGTGGTACCGTGGCCGGAAATGTTAAAGTGACCAATTTTGGCACCCTCCGAAACGTGTACTTGGCGGCTAATGCTAAAGTGACTGGCGGCCGACTGGCGGGCCTGATTAAAGGTGATTCCGCTGCGCCGGCTTTATTGGATGAGGTACAAATTATGGGACTGAGTTATTTAGAGAATGTCACCTTAACGGCGACCAGCAAAATTTCTCCTTACGTAACTTTTGGCACTCAGGTACTTACCTCCTCCTCAGTGACCACCAGTAACACGAGCGAAACCGCTGGCATCGGAATTGATGCTAATGGTCGTGTCATTGAGACCCAGGCGCAATTTATCAGTACCTTGAAAACCAGTAAAGGAGAAGTTGAAAATCATAGTGAATTATCTTTAGCGGAAGCCAAGAAAGTTAAACTCACTATCACGCTGGCGATAGACCCGCAACATCAGGGGCAACCGGGTGAAATTATTGTCACGTCCTTAACTAAACAAGTTGGCCAAGAAGGTACTTTTATGCGTCCACCGAATGAGCAATCCCAATGGTTACGTTGGGACGGAGACCCGGCTAAGTTGCAACCTATGGTGGTTTACGATAGTTTACCAAGTGTGGTGACGGTTAATGTGTTTGAGGGAGATTTAAGTCAATCGCCAGGAAAGTTAACCGCTTCCGCGGGTTATCGTTTGGCCGATGGTACGATTATTTATAATCAGACCCCGGCTATAGTATCAGTACCTCTAGCAGACTCGTGTTTGGCTTGTCATACGTTGCCACCGTCTGATGAGGAGGTGTACTAATCGCCATCGTGAGTGAGCGTAGGGTGCGTCTTTTTGCGCCGTTACGCATCATTCATGGTGGTTTGGTGGCAATTTTTAAGAAAGTGCGTTACGAAGGTGCGTTACGCTATCGCTAACGCACCCTACGCTCTACACCCTACGCTCTACACCTACGCTCGCTACTTTTACCTTATCTCGTTCCCACGCGCCAGAAGAAAGGTGCGTTACTATTGCTAACGCACCCTACGCTCTACACCCTACGCTCTCACCTTTTTACCTTATCTCGTTCCCACGCGCCAGAAGAAAGGTGCGTTACTATCGCTAACGCACCCTACGCTCTACACCCTACGCTCTACACCCAATGCCATTAAGTTAAGCCGCGTTGGAGTCCAAACCTTCAGATTTGGACGAGAT
>DZAL01000423.1 GCA_022729575.1 Thiomargarita sp. | reverse complement strand
CGTGATGCTGTTTCGCCAATGTCTTCAAACGGTTATAAAAATCGCGTGGCAAATAGAAGACTTCACAGCTACTCCCCATGACCTTATCCGGATAAGGTGACAGAGCGCGTGGCCGGAACAAGGGTTCGGGCGGCGTTGGGTATTTAGTCAACCAATATTGGCGTTGTTTCTCAAAGGTTTCCGAGGCCACATAGGCACGGTCATAGTCAATAAAAGTGGTATAAGACGAGCTCTCCAGGTTGGGAACTTGCCCGGTGGCTAATTGCGTATAGATTGCCGCCAACGAACGGTTCAGCAAGGCGACGGCATAACCATCCACAATGAGGTGGTGATATTGCAACAGCCAGTAATAACAATCCTCACGGAGTTTTACTAAGTCATAACGAAACAGGGGTTGTTCAGTGAGTTCAAACGGTTCGCGAAAACGTGCTTGCATCCATTCGATGGCGGCTTCATGAGGATTTTCCTGGTTGGAAAAGTCGTGCATTGGCACTTTGATAGATAAAGTGTCAGCAAAAGTTTGTAGCGGAATGCCGTCTTCATCTCGTTCTTGGACGAGCAACAGGCGTAAGGTATCGTGTTTTTGTACCAAGAGATTGGCCGCGTGTTCGAATAAGACCGGGTCGATGGCACCGGGGAGTTTGGCGTAGCCACCGATGTTATATAAGGGAATCCCGTCATGCAAGAGTTGGTCAAACCAGATTTCCCGTTGGGGCGAAGTGAGTGGATAAAGGCGGGCGGCGGCTGGTGTCATATTATTTAAGTTATGGTCTGTAGTCGTTAAAGTTGAAATAGTGTTAATTTATTAAGGGTTTAGGCGTTAATCACTCTAACCATTTACACTTTCAGAATCAGGAATGATCTAATAATACCAGGGTGGCAAGCCGTTGTCAAATTGATTTTTCAATGCCATTAAGTTAAGCCGGCCAAAGAAACCTTGAAGGTCTAAAACCAGACCTTCAAGGTTAAAACCTGACCGCGGGATTCCTGGTAGTCCCTACCAACTAATGGAGGCATTAAAATCTAGGTGCTAAGGGGTCTAAATTTCACCGGGTCTAAGTTTCATAACCGCTTGAAATTTAATAATTATTACGTAAACTTAAGTTTCCTAAGCCTGGAAGGCTTAGGAAACTTGACCTTTGATAACCCTTTTGCCAACAAATCGCCCGGTAGTCCCTACCAACTAATGGAGGCATTAAAATCTAGGTGCTAAGGGGTCTAAATTTCACCGGGTCTAAGTTTCATAACCGCTTGAAATTTAATAATTATTACGTAAACTTAAGTTTCCTAAGCCTGGAAGGCTTAGGAAACTTGACCTTTGATAACCC